>DATEGN010000454.1:0-15661 GCA_035280125.1 Gemmatimonadaceae bacterium
CGCCGCAAAGCTGCGGGAGTCCACGCCACTTGCGCGGCTCGGCTCTCCCGATGACGTCGTCGCCGCGATGCTCTATCTACTTACGGCAGATTATGTCACTGGAGAGACGCTGATCGTCGATGGCGGACGACATGTCCGGAAATGAGAGACCGCTCCGCTTCGGGACGATCGTGGTCGTCGGCGGCGGATGTTACGGCAGCTATTACGTGCGACAGTTGCGGCGCGCGCACACCGCTGGTGCAGTCGCCTGGTCGCGCGTGCTCGTCGTCGATCGTGATGCTGCCTGTGCGCTCGTGAAAAACGGGAGCGCGAGCGCCGAGGAGACTTCGAGTGACGGCGTAATAGTTGTCATCGACGAATGGCGCTCGTTCTTCAAGCGCTACCTCGACGAGGCTTCGGCTCATCGAGAGGCCGTCGGACAGGACGCGATTGTTCCATCGCCACTCATGCCGCACCTGATGTTCGAATGGCTACTCGCTCGGGCGCGAGAGCGGTGGCCGGAGCGACAAATTGACACTCAACCGCTCGAGCGCACGCCAGAGGTCCCGTGGCAGCGCGCCACACCAAACGGTCCGCACTACGTGAGCTTCGCCGAGTGGATCTGCCCCATCAACTGCATCGAGCCAGCAACCTGTCCGCATACGCGGTCAACTCGGACGTGGAGCCTTCCGGATACTGCGCGCGATTACGCGGCCGAGGAGCGAGAACGAGGTCGCGCGCTTGCCGGACCCGTGATATTCCACTGTACACACCGCGCGTATGGCGTTGGCATGTTCGATACGCGGGAAGTGGTTGCTGGCGACGACCTCATTCGGTCGGTTGCCGAAAAGAGTGCAGCGGAGATTCTCGTCGGCACGATGTCGCATTGCCACGGCGCGTTCGAGCGCCTCGTCATCGGTCCTCCGACTGGTAGCCAGTCGGGAACCGAAGGCGCGGCGACGCGGTTTCGCGAGCAAGCTGCCTAGGTGAGATTACGGGCCATGGGAAACACGTTCACATATGATGTCGTGATCATTGGTGCTGGGCCGGCGGGTATGTGCGCCGCGCTCTACGCGGGGCGTTCGATGCTGAAGGCTGTCGTATTGGAGCGAGGATTCCCCGGTGGCGAGCTACTGAATACGGAGCTCGTCGAAGACTATCCAGGTTTCGAGCGAATCCTGGGACACGATCTGGCGGCAAAATTTCATGAGCACGCGGAGAAGTTCGGCGCCGAGTTCAGGAACGGCGTCCACGTGACGGCGGTTCGCAAGCGTGAAGACGGCCTGTTCGATGCCGAGACTAGCGACGGAGACATTTATCGCTCGCCCGCCGTGATCGTGACTGCCGGCGGCACGCCGGTTAAACTCGGAATTCCAGGAGAGCTCGAGTACGCGGGAAAGGGAGTTTCGTACTGTGCGATTTGCGATGGCGCGTTCTTCAAGAAGCAGACGATTGCGGTGATTGGTGGCGGCGACGCGGCCACGGAGGAAGCAGATTTTCTGACGCGTTATGCGGACAAGGTCTACCTGATCCACCGGCGCGATACACTTCGGGCATCGAAGATTCTGCAGCAGCGTCTTTTCGAGAATCCGAAGATCGAGGTCATCTGGAACACGGTCGTGGATCGCATCGACGCCGATGAGCAGGGGCTGGTGCGAAGCCTACGACTGCGCAACATCAATACGTGTGAAGAGCGGGATTTGGCGGCGACGGGAGCATTCATCTTCGTCGGTTTCCGTCCGAATACTGGAATCATCGCTGACCATGTCAGGCACGACGCGATGGGATACCTGCTCACGGACACAAATATGATGACCTCCATTCCCGGTCTCTTCGCCGCGGGCGATTTGCGGTCTCAGCTCACGCGCCAGGTGACGACGGCGGTGGGCGACGCAACAACGGCAGCGATCGCGGTTGAGAAGTATCTCAAGTCGCGCGATGAGGGCGGACCGCAGATCATCAGTACGGGAGGCTACTCAGCGTGAAAATTGATTGGTGTACGGTCGGTGCGTTCCAGGAGAATAGTTATCTCATCGTCGATTCATCGACGCGGCGCGCCGTGCTCGTCGATCCCGGCGCGGAGCCTCAACAGATCATTCAGATGGTGCGCGCGTCTGGCGCGACGCTCGATGCAATCTGGTTGACGCACGCGCACATCGATCACATCGGTGCCATTGCGCCCGTGAAGCGCGTGTGGGATGTCCCGATCTACATGCATCCAGCGGACAAGCCACTCTACGATCGCGGTGTGATCCAGGCCGCTGCGTACGGGCTTTCGTTCGAGCAACCACCGGATCCTGATCACGACTTGGCCGAGGGTGACGTACTGAATGTCGGGTCGCTGCAATTCGACGTTCTGCACGTCCCTGGTCATGCTCCCGGCCACGTCGCATTCGTCGGGGGCGGACAGATGCTCGGTGGCGATCTGCTTTTTGCCGGATCGATCGGTCGAACGGACCTGCCACTCTCCGATCCAGAGCGAATGATCGAATCGCTCGAGCGCGTGGCGGCGTTGCCTGACGACACGGTTGTCTATCCGGGACACGGTCCAGCGACATCCATCGGGCGAGAGCGAGTCACGAATCCGTTTCTCACCGGCGTTGTCAGGGTCGTTAGGCGATGACGGGACGAGGCGTACCAATTGCCGAGACGGTGCTTCTCGCCGTCTGGATCGGAGCCGCGCTGCTTTTTGCTCTCGTCGTCGCGCCGGCGGCGTTTGCGGTGCTCCCGACGCGAACTCTCGCCGGCGCGCTCGTGGGTCGCATTCTTCCCGTGATCTTTTATGCCGGCGTCGTCATCGGGTCGGTCATCGTGATTCTCGATCTGATCGGCCGCAGCGGATCTTGGGGTCGCACGGCAGCGGGCGCGGTCGTCGCGCTATCATGCGCTGTCGCGCAGCTCGTGGTGGGAACCCGTATCGAGCAACTGCGGCTCACGATGGGTGGTCCGTTGGATGCCCTTGCTATGGACGATCCACGCCGCATTGCCTTCGGTCGGCTGCACGCGGTAAGCGTGGGCTGGCTTGGAGTCGCCATGATCGCGGCGCTGCTTGCACTCGTACTTACCGTACGAGGCCTTCCAGCTCGGCAAGTGAGCGTTCCTCAATAAATGCCCGGTGTGTCGAACAACCTCCCTATGACTGCAAAGACTCGCACAGAAAAGGATCCGCTCGGCACTCTGGAAGTCCCTGCCGACGCGCTATACGGCGTGCAAACGCTGCGCGCCGTTCAGAATTTTCCAATCAGCGGCCTTCGTCCGCTCCCGGCGTTCGTGAAGGCGCAGGTCTGGATCAAGAAAGCGGCCGCGCTCACTCACAAGGAGACTGGCCGGCTCGATGCTCGATTAGCCGATGCGATTGTGGCCGCGGCGGATGAAGTGCTGGCCGGCCAGCACATGGATCAATTCGTCGTCGATCCGTATCAGGCTGGCGCCGGCACGTCGCACAACATGAACGCCAACGAGGTGCTCGCGAATCGTGCCAACGAGCTGCTCGGCGGAAAGCGCGGTGAATACAAGCCCGTGCATCCTAACGATCACGTCAATATGGCGCAGAGCACGAATGACACGATCCCGACGAATATTCGACTGGCGTGCCTGTCGGAGCTCGATGGGCTGCTCTCGCGTTTCGACGGGTTGCGTGCGACGCTCGCGGAGAAGGGCCGCGAGTTCGATGACATCGTGAAGGCGGGTCGCACGCATTTGCAGGACGCGATGCCGATTCGGCTGGGACAGGAGTTCACCGCGTATGCTGGCTCCATCGAGCGCGGCATTCGACGGGTGAAGGAAGCTGCGGACTACCTCAGAGATCTCGGCATCGGTGGAAGCGCGGTTGGGACAGGCGTCACTGTCGAGCCGCAGTATCCCGAGCTGATGGTCAAGCATCTGAAGCGCATAACAGGACTCGAGCTCCGTGTCGGCCGCGATCGAATCCAGCTCATGCAAAGCATGGGTGACGTTGCCGCATTTAGCTCGGCACTGAAGGTGCTCGCGGTCGATCTCAGCAAGATCGCGAGCGATCTGCGCCTCATGGTCATGGGACCACGCACCGGCATCGACGAGATCAAGCTGCCAGCTGTGCAGCCTGGCTCGTCGATCATGCCCGGCAAGGTAAACCCGTCGATTCCCGAGATGGTGAATCAGGTGTGCTTCCAGGTCTTTGGACTCGATACGACCGTAACGGTCTCCGCCGAGCATGGACAGCTGGAGCTCAACGTGATGATGCCTGTGATCGCGTTCAATGTGCTGCTCGCGATGTGCATCCTCGCCAACGCCGCCAAAGTGCTCAACGAGCGTTGTGTGAAAGGCATCGAGGCGAATCGCGAGATGTGCCAATACTGGGTCGAGCGATCGGCCGCGCTGGCAACCGCGCTCGCGCCGCAGATCGGTTACGCGGCAGCGGCGGAACTGAGCAAACAGTCCGTGAAAGAGAACATTCTCATTCGTGATCTCGTGAAGCAGAAAGCGGTGCTGCCGGAAGATCAGATCGACGAGGTTCTCGATCTGCGCAAGATGACCGAAATTGGCGTTCCGGGTGGTACTCATGGCGCCGTAGCGGCCGGCTAGACGCCATCCCTTGTCACTTTCCGAAACGGGCCGTAAAGTCCAACTGTGCGCATTACCACTCTGGCCGAGTACGGCGTGATCTGCGCGCTGCATCTCGCGAAACGAGCCTCGGAAGGGCCGATCACTGGTCGCGACATCGCCGCGCGCGAACGGCTGCCGGTCGATTACGTCGAGCAGATTCTGCTGCGATTGCGCCGGGCGGAAATCGTGCGCAGCACCCGCGGTGCACGCGGCGGCTATGAGCTTGCTCGCGCCGCTGACACGATCTCGATTCGAGCGGTCATCGCCGCTTCGGAATCGACGA
Organism: Gemmatimonadaceae bacterium; assembly: GCA_035280125.1. Taxonomy (GTDB): domain Bacteria; phylum Gemmatimonadota; class Gemmatimonadetes; order Gemmatimonadales; family Gemmatimonadaceae; genus AG2. The sequence goes on from DATEGN010000454.1 coordinate 4,847, forward strand.
CCTTCGACCTGCATTGTGTCTCGCACCCGGTCGAGGAGGAGCGTTGCTCGGCCGCCCATACGTGCAGCATTCGGCCGGTGTGGCAGTTGTTGCAGCAGAAGATCGACGACGTCCTCGAGGGCATCCGCCTCTCTGACCTTCTGCACGAAGAGCGCGAGGTGCGGACGCTCGTCGGTTTACCTGACCGATTGATGACCGAGGCGCCTGAGCTTCCGCGCGGTCGTCACGCCTTGCCCGTGCTCGGCGGCTGAACCGCCGAAGCCGAAGGGATCTCGTCCGATGACGTTGTTCTCGCGTTGGCGCAGTGAACGAGAATTCCAGCGCAAAGCCGAGCGGTTCGTCGAGCGCCTGCTTGTCGAGCCTTCAGATGATGATGTGCGGTGGCTCGCGCATGCCGCCACGCGCGGAGACACTGACCATGCGCGCTGGGAGCTCCGCTATGCGCGCCGCTCGTTGGGTCTTCTCACGGCGGAACGTGACGCGCTCGACGACCGGACCGGGTCTCTGGTCGCGCGCGCGCTCGCCGCGGCCACGGCCCGGGATCCACAAGTTGCCGCTGATATGCAAGAGATCGCGGAGCGACAGTTCAATGCCCGCTTGAGCGCGTATCGCGACGCACTTGCGACGCGCGCGCCAGCCGCGATGATGGCGCGGCTTGGGCAGACACTCTTTGCGTTCGCTGGCGGATCATTTCGTCAAATAGACGAGCACATCCTCCGCGGCGGAGAATTGCTCAGTCAATATCTGGCGGACGCGAACGGCAGCTTGCGTGAGACATTCGGGAAGGCGTCGCTGCCGGAGAACGTGCCGCCTTCGGCCATGGGCGCACAGCGCTGACGCCCGCTGTCATTCCGAGCTGCTCGGGATGACTACGCGCTGCTCGAGTGCCGAAGGGGGGACTCGAACCCCCACGGGCATACGCCCACTGCGCCCTGAACGCAGCGCGTCTACCAATTCCACCACTTCGGCGAAGTCTCGAACACTATACCGCTTGCGTGGTTGGGTCAACGCGTGGCGTGTTGCTCGTGCTTGGCGCGCCATCTAAGTTGCGGCGACCGCGAGCGAGGCGCTCGCCACTCGCCACCCTCGCCAACTCGTCACTTGGAATGGCCAAGGACTCCGAGCGTCCGACCGACAAGATCTCGATCGCGCGCAACAAGCGCGCGCGGTTCGATTACGAGATTTTGGACAGTTGGGAAGCGGGTATCGTTCTGACAGGAACGGAGGTCAAGTCCCTTCGCGACGGCAAGGCGAACATCGGCGATGCGTACGGCATCGTGCGCGATGGCGAGATTTTCCTCATCAACATGCACATCGCGCCTTACGAGCGCGGAGGATACGCCAATCACGAGCCGGAGCGCACGCGAAAGCTGTTGCTCCATCGCAAGGAAATCCGTCGTCTCATCGGAGCGGTCGAGCGTCAGGGGCTGACGCTCATTCCGCTCGAGCTGTACTTCCGCAAGGGAGTGGCGAAGGTGGCACTGGCGCTCGGCAAGGGCAAGAAGATGCACGACAAACGCGAGACCACGCGTCGGCGCGATGCGGAGCGCGAAATGGCGCGGGCAATTCGGTCTCGCTGACGCGATGCTCATTCCACTCCTGATCGCGCTGCAGGTAACCGCCGCAGGGTCGAACCTCACGAGTATCACCGTTCGAACAGCCAGCGCATCGCAACGTGTACCGCTCGTCGCTCAGGCGGGCGTGCCGATGCTTCGGCCACAGGCACTCGCACCGCTACTCCCGATCTCGATCTCACCGGAGTCGCCAGGCCATTATCGCATTGTTGTCTCCGGCGTCGTATTCGCGGTCGAAGTTGGAGTTCCATCAGCCACGGTTGGTGGCCAGGTACAGCCGCTCGCCGCGGCGCCGATCGAGCGTGATCGTCAACTTCTCGTACCGCTTCAGATGGTGTCGGACGTGTTGCCGGCCACCGTCAACAACCTTCGCTGGGACTCGGCGGCGCATCAGCTCGTGATTTTCACGCGTGTCGTGACGCCAAAGCGGCCGGCGCGGCTCGTCGTGGTCGACGCCGGGCATGGAGGGCCAGACAACGGCATGACCGGGCCGCTTGGCGCGCCGATTAGCATTTACGAAAAGGACGTAACCCTGTCGGTTGCGAAAAAACTAGGCGTCCAACTCAGGTCGCGCGGGTTGCGTGTGCTCTATACCCGAACAACAGACACGCTCATCGCCCTCTCCGATCGTGGACGTATCGCGAATCAAGCCGGAGGTGACCTGTTCATCTCCGTGCACGTGAACGCCGCGAGCCTGGACTGGAAGGATCCGGCCGCGGGACGAGGGTTTGAGACGTACTTTCTAGCGGAAGCGAAGACCGAAGACGCGCGGCGCGTCGAGGAGATGGAGAATCAGTCGGTGCGCTTCGAGACGGAAACCAAAGTCTCGAAGGACGACGCGCTCAGCTACATCCTGAGCGACATGAAGCAGAACGAGCATTTGCGCGAATCGTCCGAGCTGGCCGAGCTGGTTCAGAGGCATCTGGCGACAATGCATCCCGGTCCCAATCGGGGTGTGAAGCAAGCGGGATTTCGCGTGCTCGTTACTGCCTTCATGCCGGCAGTCCTGGTGGAAATCGGTTTCGGAACGAACAAGGCGGAAGCTGCGTATCTCAATGATCCGCGGAATCAGACCGCGATCGCGATCGCGATTGCTGACGCGGCCATGGAATACCTGCGCGATTATGAGCGCCGCATCAGCGGAGGATCCGGGGGGGGCGTTGACGAACGCTGAGCGGCTCACCGTCACCGTGGCCGATCTCGACTTTCAGAATCCGATTGTCCTTGCTTCCGGCACGGCTGGGTATGGTGTCGAGCTGGCCGACGTCATGGATCTCGAGCACGTCGGAGGCCTAACGACGAAGGCCGTCTCCGTCGAGCCCCGTGCCGGCAATCCAGCGCCCCGCGTCGCCGAGCTCGATGAGGGAATGATAAACTCGGTCGGGCTCGCGAATCCCGGACTCGAGCGCGTGAAGGCGACGTACCTACCCTGGTTGGCGTCGCATCTCATGCGAACGCGAAAAATCGTGAACGTCGTCGGTAACGCCGTCGAGGATTACGCTCGCGTGGTCGCCGAGCTCGATGCTTGCGCCGAGACAGTTGGCGCCAACGCCATCGACGCATTCGAGCTGAATGTCAGCTGCCCGAACGTCAAAGCGGGCGGAATGGAATTCGGCGCCGATGCCGTTGTGCTGCAAAGCCTCGTGCGCACGGCACGCGCCGGAACGAGGCGACCGCTGTTCGTGAAGCTGTCGCCGATGCTGCCAGAAATCGCACGCACGGCCAAGCTCGCGATTGACGCGGGTGCTGACGGCCTAACGCTCGTGAATACGTTGCCGGGCCTGGCGATCGATGTTGAGCATCGTCGACCAGCGCTCGGATTCGGCTCGGGCGGCGTGAGCGGACCGGGATTGCTGCCTGTCGGCGTGCTTGCGACTTGGCGCGTGAGTCGTGCGGTGAAGGCGCCAATCATCGGCATCGGCGGCGTGGGCTCGGCGAATGACGCGCTACAGTACATGATGGCGGGCGCGTCACTCGTCGGAGTGGGGACAGCGGCGATGCGAGACCCACGCGCTCCGGCTCGCATCATCAAAGATCTTGATCGATGGTGCGACCTGCACGGAGTCCGCTCGCTCTCGGAAATTGTTGGAGCACTCGAGTGGAATCCCGCATGACCACTATCCCCATCGTCGCGCTCGATGTCGCTGATCAAGACGCTGCCCTCGGCATTGTCGATCAGCTGGGTGAGTCCTGCCGATTTTATAAAATCGGTGCGGAGCTCTTCACCGCGTGCGGTCCATCGGTGGTGCGGGAAGTTCAGGCGCGAGACTCACAGGTTTTTCTCGATCTCAAGTACCACGATATCCCAAACACCGTCGCCGGAGCTGTGCGACGCGCGGCTGCCCTCGGTGTGCGCTTGCTGACGGTCCATGCATCCGGTGGAGTCGAGATGCTCCGGGCCGCTGTCGACGCGGCGGGTGATCCGGCGCGATGTGGCGTGCTTGGCGTAACCGTGTTGACCTCGCTCGACGGGGCGACGCTCGGCGAACTGTGGGGGCGCGGCGCGCCAGTGCGCGTCGCCGACGAAGTGCTACGGCTCGCGGAAGCTGCTCGGGAAGCCAGCGCGGCTGGCATTGTGTGCAGCGGCGCAGAAGCGCCGCTGGTGAAATCGCACTTCGGCTCGGCGCTTTCAGTCCTGATCCCGGGTATCAGAATGCCTGGCGGCGCGAGTCACGACCAAGCGCGCGTTTCGACGCCTGCTGATGCGGCCGCCGCCGGCGCGGATTATGTCGTCGTCGGACGCGCAATAACCGCTGCCCGCGACCGACGTGCGGCGATGACCGAGATGCTCGCGCAGCTGGCATAGTGCCGAACGGGCGTCACTTGCGTGAAGTTACTGTGCCGGCTACTCTTAGGGTCTGGCCGAAACCGGCTTTTTTTCGTTACACCGTTACATCGTGGAGCGCCTGTGAAAGTCCGTACAAGCGTGAAGCCGATTTGCGAGCACTGCAAAGTGGTCAAGCGCAACGGCGTCACTCGCATCATTTGTAAGCGCAATCCCAAGCACAAGCAGCGTCAAGGCTGATCATGGCTCGTATCTCCGGCGTCGATCTCCCGCGTGAGAAGAAGGTTGAGATCGGTCTCTCGTACATCTATGGCATCGGTCGTCGCAACGCCGTCGACATTCTGCGCAAGGCAGGTATCGATTCGTCGTTGCGCATTCGCGATCTCACCGACGCGGACGTCAACAAGCTCCGTCAGGTGATCGAGCGCGATTACAAGGTCGAAGGCGCGTTGCGCACCGAAGTCGCGATGAACATCAAACGCTTGATGGACATCGGCTCGTATCGAGGAATTCGCCATCGTCGTGGGCTGCCGGTGCGTGGTCAGCGTACGCATACGAATGCGCGAACGAAGAAGGGACCACGCCGTGCAATCGCCGGCAAGAAAAAGGTGACGAAGTAGTCTATGGCGACTGGAAAAAAGGCAAAGCGCGTCGTCGAAGCCGAGGGCGTCGCGCACATCAGCGCGACATTCAACAACACGACGGTCACGATCACCGACAGCCACGGCAACGCCGTGGCGTGGGGCTCGTCAGGCAAGGCGGGCTTCAAGGGATCGAAGAAGAGCACGCCATTCGCCGCCACGGTGGCGGCGGAGCAGTGCGCGCGCGAAGCGATGGGCCTTGGCGTCAAGCGGGTCCACGTTCGTGTACAGGGACCCGGCAGCGGGCGCGAGTCGGCGATTCAGGCACTCGCGTCGGCCGGTCTTCAAGTCAAGTCCATCAAGGATGTGACGCCGATTCCGCATAACGGCTGCCGTCCACCCAAGCGTCGGAGAGTGTAAGTCATGGGCCGTTATGTTGGGCCGAGCTGCAAACAGTGTCGGCGGGAAGGAACAAAGCTGTTTCTCAAGGGCACGAAGTGCTTCACCGAGAAGTGCCCAGTCGAGCGTCGTCCTTACGCGCCGGGACAGCACGGACAGAACACCGCGCGTCGCCGCAAGTCGTCGGAATACTCGAAGCAGCTCCGCGAGAAACAGAAGATCAAGCGCATCTATGGTGTGAGTGAGGCACAGTTCCACAACACCTTCGAGCGCGTAACGACGCTGCCTGGTATCACCGGCCACAACCTGCTCGCGGCGCTCGAGAGTCGCCTCGACAATATGGTCTATCGGCTCGGCTTTGCGGCCAGCCGGAAAGCGGCGCGGCAGCTGATTCGGCATCGCCACGTCGAAGTGAACCAGCGAGCCGTCGACATTCCGAGCTATCAGGTGCAGCCTGGCGAGGAGATTCGCGTGCGGCAGAAGTCGCGCGAGCTCGTGGCGGTGCAGGCATCGATGGATCAGGCCTCGCGTGGCGCGCCGCTGTCCTGGCTCGCCGTCGATCGCGAGAGCTTCAGCGGCCGCATGCTCGAGCGCCCCACACGCCCGAACATTCCGATCGCCGCGCAGGAGCAGTTGGTAGTCGAGTTGTATTCGAAATAGCGTGATGCGTGAAGCGTGGAGCGTGTTGCGCAGTCGCGCCACGCCACACGCGCCACGCAATTCGGTCGAGACCCTAACTCTCATTCGAGCCTGCCGCGCGTTAGGGGCGGGGCAGGGCGATGCCGGGCGAAGTCCGGTATGACCACGAGGAGCATTTACTAATGGCCACTACGATCGATCTCCGCGGGCTCGTTCGCCCCGCGCTCGTCGAAGCAAGCAAGCGAGAAGACAATCCGAACGTCGCCGAGTTCCGGCTGCAGCCGCTCGAGCGTGGCTTCGGCCACACGCTCGGAAATGCGATGCGGCGTATGCTGCTCTCGTCCCTCCGCGGCGCTGCCGTCTGGGGCTTTCGCATTGATGGTGTCGTCCACGAGCACCAGACGATTCCTGGCGTCGTCGAGGACGTGCACCAGATCATCGGCAACCTGAAGACGCTCACACTCACGCTCGCCGAGGACGTCGAAGAGACGGTCCTGCGCATTTCGAAGGGTGAGGCCGGCCCGGTCACCGCGGCTGACATCGTCTCGTCATCCGGCGCCCGGATTGTTGATACGGCCCACCACCTCTTTACGCTCCAGGACGATCGTGACATCAACGTCGACCTCTACGTAAACAAGGGACGCGGCTACATCGAGGCGGATCAGCACCCGATCGATCGCGGACTCCCCGTCGATCTCGTCCGCATCGACTCGATCTACAATCCAGTTCGTCGCGCAAACTTCACCGTCGCCGAAACGCGCGTTGGTCAGCGCACCGACTACGATCGCCTCACGCTCACGGTCGAGACGAATGGTACGATCTCGCCCGAAGAGGCCGTGAGTTACGCGGCTGCACTCGCTCAAACGCACTTCCAGTATTTCGTGGAGTTCGGTTCACACTCGTCCGCCCCGCTGGGTCAGGCGAGTGAGTCCATGGGTGGCGACGCCGCTCGTCTCGCCCAGTTGCTGCGCACGCCGATCGACGATCTCGAGCTCTCCGTTCGCTCCGTGAACTCACTGAAGAATTCGAACATCAGAACCCTTGGTGATCTCGTTCGCCAAACGGAAAGTCAGATTCTGCAGGTCAAGAATTTTGGTAAGAAGTCGCTGCAGGAGATTGCCGATCTCCTCGAGCGCGAAGGGTTGAACTTCGGCATGCGGTACGAGGAAAACGGCGAGGGTGTGCGGATTCTCGATTGGGGAACGCCAGCCAGTCGCGCCGCCGCGGCCGCGCCTGACGATATGGAGGAGTGACGGATGCGGCATCGTAAGGCAGGGCGGCAGCTTCGCCGAACGAGTGAGCAGAAGCTCGCGCTCATGCGCAATCTCGCCACGTCGCTCATCGAGCACGGGGCGATCGAGACGACGGAGGCAAAGGCGAAGGAACTGCGTCCGTTCGTCGAGAAGTTGATCACCAAGGCAAAGACGGGCACGCTGCATTCGCGTCGCCTGGCGGGACGCCACATCCAGAAGCGCGAGGCGGCCGACAAGCTGTTTCAGGAGATCGGCCCCAAATACGCGACTCGGAACGGCGGCTACACCCGCATTCTCAAAATGGGTCACCGCAAAGGTGACGGCGCCGACATGGCGCGAATCGAACTGATCGAGGGCTGACCGATGGCGATCGACAGAAGCAAATGCTACTCGTGCCGCAAGGGTGTCGCGTTCGGGAACAATCGCTCGCACGCGAACAATGCTACGCGTCGCACCTGGAAGCCGAATCTCCAGGTCGCTCGCGTACTGGACGAGAATGGCAAAACGATCAAGGTGAAGGTCTGCACCCGCTGTCTCGCGGCGGGGAAGATCAAGCGAGCACCCCGAGGCACCGCCGCGGCGTGAGTACCTGTCCTGCCAGCGGCGAGAAGAAGGGGAGCTTAGCTGAGCTCCCCCTTTTTTTGCTCGCTTGTGCTCGCAAAAAAGTCCATCTGGTGTCGCCCGCGCTTCGTTCGCGCTCCCGTCGGTCGTCGCCTGAAATAGGTGGCCGTTAAAGCATGCCAACCGCGATCGTCACCGGCATTACTGGACAAGACGGCTCGTATCTCGCCGAGCTGCTCCTCGAGAAGGGATACAAGGTCGTCGGAATCGTTCGTCGGAGCTCCACCACACCCTACGAGCGCATCAGCCATCTCGTCGATCATGTCGAGCTCGTCTCGGCTGACCTGCTCGATCAGACTTCACTCACGGACGTCGTCGGCGATTACAACCCGGACGAGATCTACAACCTCGCCGCGCAGAGCTTTGTCCAGACGTCCTGGAATCAGCCTGTGCTCACCGGCGAGTTCACGGCGCTTGGCGTGACCCGGATGCTCGAGGCGATGAAGAAGGCCGCGCCTAACGCGCGCTTCTATCAGGCCAGCTCGTCCGAGATGTTCGGCAAGGTTCACGAGTCGCCGCAGCGCGAGTCGACGCCGTTCTATCCGCGCAGCCCCTACGGCGTGGCGAAGGTCTATGGCCACTGGATCACCGTGAATTACCGCGAGAGCTTTGCGCTCTATGCGGTTTCGGGGATTCTCTTCAATCACGAGAGTCCGCGGCGTGGCCTCGAGTTCGTCACGCGCAAAGTCACCGATGGCGTCGCGCGGATAAAACTCGGGCTCGCGCGGGAGCTCCGCCTCGGGAACCTCGAGGCCCGACGTGACTGGGGATTCGCCGGCGACTACGTGCGCGCGATGTGGCTGATGCTGCAGCAAGACACGCCGGATGATTACGTCGTCGGCACAGGCAAGACGTGGTCGGTCCGCCAACTGTGCGAGATCGCGTTCCGCTGCGTGGATCTCGATTATCGGGACTTCGTCGTACAGGACGAACGGTACTTCCGCCCCGCCGAAGTTGACCTGCTCGTCGCCGATGGGACGAAAGCACGGAAAGCGCTTGGTTGGGAACCCGATGTGACCTTCGAGCAGCTGATTCAAATGATGGTCGAAACCGATCTGCGACGTCACCGGGCCTCCACGGGTGGAAGCGCTCGGTGAGCGGCGCGCCGCGAGCTTTCGTCACGGGTGGGACCGGATTCGTTGGACAGTGGTTGTGCCGAGCGCTGCTTACGGAGGGCTGGAGCATTGTCGCCTTGGGCCTTCACGCGCCAGCGACTGGCATACTCTCGCCTAACGAGCACGGCAGCGTCCAATGGATACATGGCGATGTGCGGGACGCCGACAGCGTGCATCACGCGCTGGATGTCTCGGAGCCGGACGCGATCTTCCACCTCGCTGGCGTGAGCTTCGTTCCAGAAGCCCGCCACGCGCCCGCCACCACCTACGAGGTCAATGTCACGGGTGCAGTGAATCTGCTGGCCGAGATCGCGCGGCGGCGAGCAGCCGGCGCGATCGATCCGGTGGTCCTCGTCATCGGAAGCGCCACACAATACGGGCGGCACGATCGAGCCGAGATGCCGCTCTCAGAGGAGGCGGCCCAACGGCCCAATGACGTATACGCCGCCTCGAAAGCGGCTCAGGAGATCGCCGCGCTGCAAATGCATCGTGGCGAAGGGGTCAAAGTGATCTGCAGCCGAAGCTTCAATCATTCGGGTGCCGGCCATCCAGATCACTTCCTGTTGCCAGCGCTCGTCCGTCGCGCCCTCGATTTGCGAAGCGCGGCCAGGCCGGAGCTTCGGCTTGGCAATCAGGAGTCCGTGCGGGACTACCTCCATGTCGCCGACGTCGTCCAAGCGTATCTCTTGCTGGCGCGTGGTGGCTCGCCGGGCGAGGTCTACAACGTGTGTAGCGGGGAGGGCGTCAGCGCGCGCGAGTTGGCGACCGAAGTCTTGCTGCGAGTCGGCACGACCGCCGAGATTACGACCGATCCCGCGCTCGTGCGCGGTGTCGACGTGCCCGTGCTCGTTGGCTCACCCGCCAAATTGCAGCGCGCGACTGGTTGGCGGCCGACACGCACCCGGGCTGACATCATCGACGACTTAATCAATGCCGCGACGCGCTGACCTCAAACGGATCCTGGTCATCGGCTCCGGCCCGATCATCATCGGGCAGGCCGCAGAATTCGACTACTCCGGAACACAAGCGACCAAGGCCCTCAAGGAAGAGGGCTACGAGGTCATTCTGATCAACTCGAATCCGGCAACGATCATGACTGATCCGGAGATCGCGGATCAGACCTATCTCGAGCCGGTGACCGCGGAGTACGTCGAGCTCATTCTCGAGCAGGAGAAGCCAGACGCGATCCTTCCGACGATGGGTGGTCAGACTGCGCTCAACGTCGCGATGGACCTCGCAAAAAGCGGAGCGCTCGAGCGGTACGGCGTCGAGCTGATCGGCGCAAAGGAGCGTGCGATCAAGATTGCCGAAGATCGGAAAGAGTTCGCCGAGGCGATGCAGAGGATTGGTCTGAAGATCGCGCCGGGCGGCATTGCAACGACGCTGGACGAAGCGCTCTCCATCGTGGAACGCACGAGCTTTCCGGCGATTATCCGTCCGTCCTTCACGTTAGGCGGTACGGGTGGTGGCATTGCCTACAATCGCACTGAATTCGAAGAGATCGTGCGTCGTGGTCTGGATGAGTCGCCCACGCATCAGGTCCTGATCGAAAAGAGCGTCATCGGTTGGAAGGAGTTCGAGCTCGAGGTCATGCGCGATCATGACGACAATGTCGTGATCGTTTGCTCGATCGAGAATCTCGATCCGATGGGAGTACACACCGGCGACTCGATCACCGTTGCGCCGGCGATGACGCTCACCGATCGTGAGTATCAACTGATGCGCGACGCGGCGGTAGCAATCATCCGTGAGGTGGGCGTCGAAGCGGGGGGCTGCAACATACAGTTCGCAGTCAATCCGCGAGATGGCGAAATGCTCGTCATTGAGATGAACCCGCGCGTCTCACGG
>DATEGN010000455.1:0-2751 GCA_035280125.1 Gemmatimonadaceae bacterium
AAAGGTCAGGAACTGATCGGGCATGTAGTCGAAGGTGGCGGAGATGTCCCACGCGCCGAACTGATCTTGCGCGTGGACGCCGGACGCGCTCGTGCGCCTCGACGCCTTTCTCAATCAACTCGTCGTGCTTCCGCTGGCAAGCTGGCTCATGATCGGCGAAGCCCTTGTCGCCGCACAGGACAACGTCTTCGTTAGGCAGCGCGCGTATCACGAGCTCGAAACGAGCCTCGCAAGGAAGCGGCTCGGTGTTGCGGTGTGGATGGTTCGCGACGCGGTCGACACCGCCGCGTGTCTCGCCGCTCGTGCGCCCCACGCTTGGTCGCGGCAGGACCGGGCAGCCTTCGCCGCGGCATGCGCCGGGGCAGAGACGGCAGCGCTAGCGCTGCTCGCGCACAACGAGCTCCAGTCCGAGACCTTCAGCTCCCTCCTAGCGCCATTCGCGACTGTGGCCGAGACGAGCGAAGGGAACCATTCACCGCTCTCTCCCCCGCCACCGAGCGCTTAGCAGGTACGCTAGCGTCAGGGAGACCCCGCCGTCGCACCTCGACCGCCGCGGGCGCCGGTATTTTTGCGCCCGAGGAGCGTCAGGTCGTTGCCGAGCCCAAAGTACAGTCCACTCACGGTGTTATCCGCGGCAATTTCGAATTTGACAAACGCGGGGCCCGTGGGCGCGCTGAGCGGAAGGATCCAGCGGAAATTGTTGGCGTTCCAGTATTCCAGCGGTCCGTGGATGTCGCCGCGCGCCAGATCGAGGCGGCCGTCCTTGAACGTCACTGTCATCTCGCCGTACAGGCTGTCCGCGTAAGTGCCGGCGAAGGCGCTCAGCGGTACTGGCGATTGTGCACCGGCAACGTGCCCCGCGAGCTGCACCGTTTGCACCGAATCGGCGCGCTTCCGCTGCTGGAGATAGCGCGTGTATGCCTCGGCACTCCAGTCGCGCAAAGGCGCGCCCAGGGCACGATCGAACACATACTGCTCCAGCAGCTCGGGAAGCTGGGCACCCTGCATGTTGCTGAGGACCACGACCCCGAATTTCTTCTCGGGCAGCATGCCGACGGCCGCCGTCATGCCAAGCGTGTTGCCGCCGTGCTGCCACGAGAGATTGTTACGATAATCCTCAACCATCCAGCCCATACCGTACGACGTAAATCGCTTCACAGGCGCCGTATCGGCTGTACCGCCGCGGCCGCCGGTGGCGGGAATGAGGATCTGTGGCGTGTGCGTTTCACGCAGCGCCGCGCTGGCCACGAGTCGCTTCCCACTGGCCACGCCGTCGTTCAGCTGAAAGCGAAGCCATTGCGCCATGTCGCTGGCGCTCGAGATAATCGCGCCTGCCGGGGCGATGTTCTCGGCGTCGAACGGCGGCTTCGTGAATGCGGTGTCGTGGTCGAGGCCGTGCGGCGTCGCGACATTCGCGTTCGTAAGACCCTTGTATGTCGTGACGGTGGACGACATGCCAAGCGGCGTGAAGAGGCGCTGCCGCACCAGATCGTCCCACGAAGTGCCCGCGGCCTTCCCAGCTGCCTGACCCGCCGCGAGAAACATCATATTCTGATAGGAGTAGCGCGATCGGAACGGAGATTCGGGCTTGAGAAACCGCACGCGGTGCAGCACGTCGTCGCGCGACACCCCAGACCCGAGCCAAGCCAGCTCCCCGCGCGCGATGCCGCTTCGGTGCGTAAGCGCGTCACGAATGGTGACGGCTTCGTTCGCGGCGGGATCGTACATGCGGAAGTCGGGCAAATACGTCGAGAGGCGATCGTCGAAGTGCATTTTCCCCTCGCCGACGAGCATCGCAACGAGCGTCGCCGTGAACGCCTTCGAGCTCGAGCCGATCTCGAAAAGGGTCTTCTCGTTGACAGGCGCTTTCGTCGCAACGCTCTGAACGCCGAAACCTTTGGCGTAGATGACGGAATCGTTACGAACGATGGCGATGCTGAGGCCGGGAATCTTCCAGGTATCGATCGCCTTCGTGACATACGCCTCGAGACCGGGATAGGGTTCCTTGCTCTGCGCCACCACGGTCCGCGCGGTGGCGACGAACGCAATCGCGAGGACGCCAAACGACAAGCCGCGCACCTGCATCCGAAACATGAGCGTGTTTCCTGTTTTCATGGCGGTTTACAAAGCGGCGGGGATCGGAGCCGGGGGGCTGGAGCAGAGGCCATCATGGTACACCGCGTGGGTATGCGCAAGGGCCCCGATGGTCGGGGGTACTTGGCGACCCGTCCTCCGCGCATTCAATTAGGGACCTGGCTCGGCATGAGCTGATTGAGCACTCGCTCAATTCCTCGCACCCTTCCCTCCTCGCGCGAGAAACTGGTGACTGCACACCGTTCAGCGTGGACTTCGTCGCCTCTTGCTGCAACACCGACATCGCCAATCGGCATCCGTCCTCTGGTATCGGCCGCCGATTACCAGGCCTGCGTCGCGCTGCAACGCGAGATCTGGGGTACCACCTTCGACGTGGTCCCGAGCTCGATGTTGCAGATCGCGACACACCTCGGCGGCATTGCGTTTGGTGCATTCGACGCGCAGGAGACCCTCATTGGCTTCGTCTTCGGCCTAACGGGTGTGGACGAATCCGGGAATGTGATTCATTGGTCGCACATGCTTGCCGTGCGCGACCCTCTCCGCGGCGCGGGCGTCGGTCGGCGACTCAAGGATCGTCAGCGCGAGGAGCTCCTCGGGCGCGGCATCGGCGAGATGTACTGGACGTATGATCCTTTGATCGCGAAGAACGCACATTTG
>DATEGN010000456.1:0-24536 GCA_035280125.1 Gemmatimonadaceae bacterium
AAAAGCGACACTGCTCGCCCGCTTGCGGCACGATGGTTTGTGAGGGCCGTGGTGATCCACCAGGCGACGCGGCTGCCCGAGGGGCGGTGCTCACGCTGCTCGCGCTCGAGGCCGCGCGTCGCGGGGCCGCTTGGGCCTGCATCGAAGACGGCGCGGTGGGTACCGCCGCCGAGGTACGTGGGGCGGTGGACACCGCCGCCGCGGCGGCCGCTCTCGGCTTCGATATACGCTGCGTCACCTCTGTGCTCGCCGCCTTTCCGGCGCCCACCAGCTCGGGCTCATCCGCCGTGCTACCGCTTTCGAACCGTCGGACTGCGGCTGGTGACAAGGCGACCTGCGAAGTTGAGAATTCGCGAAAAGCCCCAGGATCGGGGTTGGGCGACGCCAGCTCACGCGCGAGCCGCTCCCTCATCTGATCGTTCACGACCAGGTAGTCGCGCGCACCAGAGAGGAGCTGGAGAAGCACGAGCTCGTATTCCTGGTTTGTCTCGAGGCCGAGCTCGCGGCGGTGATGTCGATACGGCAAGATGTTCTGGTAGAGCTCCGCGACCTCGAACGGCTGCGTCAGATACGCTGGGTAGCGCGTTTGGATCGTTTGCAGAAGATGCCGGAAGGTGCGATCGATGGCGTCCATCATTGCGCAGTGCTCGGGTTCAGCACGCGGAACTCAGGGTCGCGACGCCTCGTCCCTCATTTTCGCGCGCGACTCTTCCGCTGCCTTGAGTTTGCCAGCTCCGAATGCATTGAGCACTCGGACGGCGACATTGTCTCTGCCCTTCTTCCCGTCTCCAAAACCTTGCCAGTATCCGACGGCTAATCCAAGCAGCAGACCCACGATAAGGGGTTTCATATCGGCGCTCTCTCACGTTTCCCCTTATCACGACGTGAGTGAGCCTTTCGTCACGAGTGGCAAGGCGCGGGCCGGTCGAAATGGGCCCTGCGAAGGAAATGGATCTGGTTCGCCAGCCATTCTTCCCTTCTCGCGCTCCGACGCCAGCCATTCGTCGAAGCCGGACGCGACGACACCTGATGACGTCGTTCGCTCGCGCGCGGCGCGCACAGCAAGAAAGTTCGCATACTCGTTCTGCGGATGCCCAACGTGCCCGCGCACCCATCGCCACTGCACGACGTGACGGCCGGCTTCGGCGACGGCAGCTTGCCATAGATCGAGATTCTCGATTTCGCCGCCCTTTCGCTTCCAACCTCGCGCGCTCCACCCGTGCACCCATTCGGTCATCCCTTTCACGAGATACTGCGAATCAGACGTGAACACGACTCGAAATCTCGTTCCCTTACGGGAAATCGCCTGAAACGCTTCGATGACACTGCGAAGCGCCATGCGATTGTTCGTCGTCGCTGGCTCTGAAACCCAATAATCGAATCGCGTGAGGCGTTCCGTCGCCGGGTTCCAGTATTCGATTACACCAGCGGCGCCTCCAGGGTTGCTTCCCTCGCGACCGTTGCCGAGACACGACTCGTCGGCAAAAATCGCCAGCAGAGGCAACTCACTGTGACGCGTGTCACTCACGAGATGACCTCGAGCGAATCGATCTCATCGAGATAGAGTGTGAGCGAATCACCAGTGGGCCGGCGCGCGTCGATGACCTCGCGTCCCGCCCGGAGCCGCAACTCCACGGGAACGACGACATACTCGATGCCCGCGCGCCACACGACGATTCGCTGACCGACGCGGATCGCGCGTTCGAGCGCGTCGTAATCCTGGTGCGACAAGTAGGCCACGTTCACGCTCCTTTGCGCGTCCACTCCATCGCTAGCGCGGCCAGGACCAGCGTTGCGCGCTCGATCTCGTCAATGAGCACGTATTCTTCCGCCGCGTGCGCGAGCCCGATATCGCCAGGTCCGAAGCAGATGGCGGGAATCCCCGCCTCGTTCAGAATTGCGGCATCTGTCCAGGCGCTCATACCCGTCACTTTCACCTCTTCGCCACACGCGCGAAGTGCGCCATCGAGTGCGCGCACAATCGGCGCATCGACTGGCACGTCGCTCGGAGGTTGCTCGAAAATCAGCGATACGCTCGCGTTGAGATCGGGCCGCCGAGCAGTGACGCGTGCGAATGCGTCCTCGATTTCCGCCATCACCTGTGCCGTCGACTCGCCTGGAATCGTTCGGCGCTCGATCGTGAAACGACATCGATCGGGATACGTCGAAAGGCCAATCCCGCCTTCGATCGTTGAGGCGTGCAACGACGGACGTCCGAGCAGCGCATGCTCGCGCGAGGGCAACAATTCCGCGTCGAGCGCATCGAGCGCGGCGAGGAGCAAGCCGGCGTGCCGAATCGCATCGACGCCGACATCCCATTTGCTTCCGTGCGCCGCGCGCCCATGCACAGTCACGTCGACCCACACGAAGCCCTTGTGCGCGGGCATGATCGCGAGAATCGTCGGCTCCGTGACGATGGCGGCATCGGCGCGAACCCCATCCGACACCAAAGCCCGAGTGCCAATGCTCGAATACTCTTCGTCCACCACTGCCGTGACGATTATCTCGCCCTGTAATGAACCGCTGCTCGCGCTTACTGCACGCACGGCGGCAGCGCACATTGCCGCGACGCCCGCTTTCATGTCGGACGAACCGCGACCGTAGAGTCGCCCATCGCGCACGGACGCATCCCACGGCGGGTGCCTCATTCCTTCGACGCCGACGACGTCGATGTGCCCATTGAACATCAGCGAACGACCGCCATTGCTCGGGTCGCCGATGCGCGCGATTACGTTCGGCCGGCCTGGCGCCGCCTCTCGAACCTCGACGCGAAAGCCCCACGCCGAAAGCACGTCGGCGAGGACGCGCGCAACGCGACCTTCACCTGGTGCGCCGGCGACCAGCGTTGGATTCCTCGAGTCCACACGCACCAACTCGCGTGTGAGCGCTACCGCGTCGCCACTCGTTATGCTCATTCGCCTGCCGCCTCGGAGATCGCGTCCGCCGATGCCGTTTCAACGCCGCGCTCGGCAATCGAAAATGGCAGCAGTGGCCCAAGCGCAGAAACGGCCGCCGCAACCTCTCCCTCGCGATTACGCCGCGCGATGACCAGCACGCAGCCGCCACCCGACGCGCCAAGTGCCTTCGCGCCAAGTGCGCCAGCGTCATGTGCTCGCTCGATGATCGCGTCGATGCGAGCTGTTGGAATTGCAGGGTGCAGGGAGCGTTGATGCACCCAGTGCTCGCCGACGAGCGCCGCCAACGCGTCGAGGTCCGCTTGCTCGAGCGCGCTTGCCATGTGCTCCGCCAGCGAGCGCATACGGCCGAGCGCGAAAAGAACTTTGGCCTCTCGCCGTTCATACGCACCGGTCACGGCCGTAATTGTGTCGCCGGAAATCCGCGACTCGCCCGTGTACACGATGACGCAGCGACGTTCCAGCTCCTCGCGTGCCTCACGAGTAAGTGGAATCTGATGGACGTCCGTGCCGGTCTCCGAGAAGCGTAGCGCAAGACCGCCGCCGAATGCCGATGCGTAGTGATCCTGGCGCCCGCCCGCGACTCCGAGCTCCTCGACTTCGGTCGCGCGACTTCGCTCCGCGACTTGCGCTGGATCCAGAGATTCGCCTGCGCAGCGGCTCAAGGCCTGAGCGAGCGCGACGCCCGCGGCAGACGAGCCGCCGAGCCCGGCACCGACCGGGAAATCATTATATAGAGCGACGTCCACACCGCTGACGCCGCCCCGTCGCACCGCAGCCTCGACCAGCGGCCGATCGCGCGACCGGTCGGCGCTGAGCGACACGCCGTCGCTCTGCGAGGCCGGAGCGACGAGCACCGTGGCATACCGGGCAATGGCGAGATTGCAGACGAACCCGCCTTCGCGCTCCGAGTAGGGCGGCACATCGGTCCAGCCGCCGCCAAAGTCGATACGCGTAGGCGCTCGCGTGCCGGAGTGGACGACGGCTCGGACGGGCGGCGCGGGAACTGATGCAGCTCGCGTCAGGTGGAAATCCGAGATTCAGGGGTAAACAGGTTTGCGCTCGAGACGGCTAAACGTATCCGGAACGAGGCGAGTCGCAAACGCCCCTGGTCGCCATGACGGAGAGTAGAAGCGCCTAACGCTTCTCGGTGCCGCTATCGGGCAGCGGCATCGCTACCCAGTGCTCGCGCCGCAAGAACGCTCCGACTGTGGTTCCGATCACCATACCTAGGAGTGTTCCCTGCACGGTCGCGGCAGAGGCGGCACAGCGTTGGACGCAGTCCAATTCGCTGGTACGGTGGGTAGCTCCAACCGCAGTTTGGCGTCCCCAAACGCCACCGATGACAGCGCCGAGAAGAGCTCCCTCGAGTGCGAAGGAACGGCCAGTGTGCCCGATGCTTGCTTGAAAGCCGCGTAGCTCCGGCAACTCAAAATGCTCAATGCCACACGAGTCACAGCGCGTGAGCCGCAACCCTGAGCTATCGTAACTGACGAAGTGCGCGTACCGCCACTTTGGGTGTGCCACGGTCTGGATCCGAATCCGACCACCCTCGCGCAAATCGACATATTGACCGTGCAGATCGCGGCCAAGTAATAGGAAGGAAAGCACTGCCACGCTGCGTATCATTGGCTCTCGTGGGCTATGGGGCCTGATTTACTTCCTGGAACGCGCAGAAGACGGGAAAACCGGATCAGCTCCAAGGCATACCAGTTGCCACCGATTGAGAGTCCATGCTCGACTTTGTTCACTACCTGAACGACTGCAAGTTCATCCTCGTCTCCAATCGCGAGCCGTATGAGCACATGCGCGGCCCGCAAGGCATCGAGATCAAGCAGCCGCCTGGCGGGCTGGTGTCCGCATTGGATCCAACGATGCGTCACACCCACGGAACGTGGGTCGCATGGGGCTCCGGATCTGGTGATCGCGCGGTGAGTGACGAGGCCGGACGCGTGCAAGTACCGCCGGAGGATCCACAGTACACGCTGCACCGCGTTTGGCTCGATGAAGCAGACATCGACGGCTACTACCATGGCTTCTCAAATCGCGCGCTGTGGCCGCTCTGTCACATGCTCATCCAGCACTTCGAGTTTCGCACGGAGTATTGGGAGCGCTATCGTGCGGTGAATTTGCGTTTTGCGCACGCGGTTGCCGACGAAGCCGAGCGATGCACCGGGCGCGCGATGGCATGGATCCAGGACTATCACTTCGCGCTGGCGTCGGAGTTCCTGCGCGCGATGCGGCCATCGCTCTTTATCCATCAGTTCTGGCATATACCCTTTCCACCTCCGGATATCATTCGGCTCTTACCCACGGGTACGCACGAGGCGTTGTTGCGCGGGATGCTCGGCAACGATCTCGCGGAATTCCAGATCGACCGCTACGCGGAGAATTTCATGGATTGCGTCGAGCAATTCATTCCCGAAGCGCGGGTCGACGCCGTTAGGCAGATGATCACGTACCGCGATCGCGTGATTCACGTCGGGGCGTTCGGCATCAGCATCGACGTCGAGCGATACGAGGCCATGGCGCGGAGCGACGAGGCGACCCAACGGGTGCGCACCCTGCGTGAGCGCTACGCCCGTGATGGACGACAGCTCGGCGTTTGCGTCGATCGCATCGACTACACGAAGGGGATCCCGGAGCGTTTGCGCGCGCTGGACACGCTCTGGGACGAGTCCCCGGAGCTGCGTGGGCGATTCACATTCCTCTTCGTGGCGACGCCATCGCGCTCGAACGTACCCGCATACAACACGCTCGAGCGCGAAGTTGTGGAGACAACGATCGCGGTGAACAAGAAGTACGGAACAAAGGACTGGACGCCGATCGTGCTTATCAACGAGAACGTCGATGCCGATTTGCTTGCCGCTGTCTACCGTGCCGGCGACCTGTGCATCGTCTCGTCGCTTCAGGACGGGATGAATCTCGTGGCGAAGGAGTTCGTCGCCTGCCAGGTCGACGAGCGCGGCGTGCTGATGTTGAGTCGTTTTACGGGATCGGCGGAGGAGATCGAGGGCGCCTGCCTGATCAATCCATTCAACGTCGATGGCTTCGTCAACGCGATCCGCATGTCGCTCGACATGTCGCCTGACGAGCGCCGCCGCCGGATGCGACGCATGCGACGGCAGCTGCACAATTCTACGATTTTCGACTGGCTCGATTCCATTCTCGCGCGCGCCACCGCGATCATGGCGCAACAGCACGCGGCCGTGTGAGCATCCAGGCGACGACGAGTCTCGGGCAGACCGTGCCGCGGAGCGCGTTGCCGCCGAACGATGACCTCACGGCGCGGGCGTCGCGGTCGCCGCTGCTCGTGGCGCTCGACATCGACGGCACGTTGGCCCCAATCGCGCCGACTCCCGCGGAGGCGGCCATTCCCGACGCGACGCGACGTACGTTGGAGCGGCTGGCTCGTGCGCACGATGTGCACGTTGCGTTCGTCACGGGCCGCGCAGCGCGCGACGGCAAACATCTCGTCGACGTGCCCCACAGCTGGACAATCGGCAATCACGGGATCGAAATGATCGACCCGAGCAACGCCATGCGCGTGAACGCGGTGGCGGAGGCCTTTGGGCCCACGATCGCGCGCGCAGCCAGTCTTCTGGCGGAGCCGCTCGATGGCATCGCGGGTGTATTCATCGAGGACAAAACCTGGACGGTGAGTGTTCACTATCGTTTGGCGGCGCGAAGCGATGTACCGAAAGTTGAGAAAGCGCTAATCGATGTCGCGAAGCAACTGGAGCTGCGCATCATTCATGGTAAGGAGATCCTCGAGCTGCGCCCGCCGCTCGAGATCAACAAGGGCACGGCGCTCATCGAGCTGGCCGTGGCGCTGGGCGTGAGCGACGACCAGGGAACGCTTGGCGGATCGTTGCTCTACGCCGGGGACGACCGGACCGACGAAGACGCGTTTCGCGCCATCCGCTCGCGTCAGTGGAGCGCGATTACGGTATACGTCGGTGAAGGACCGGGTCCGAATGGTGTGACCACTGACGCGGAGTTCGTGCTCCCCCACCCGCCTGCTCTGCGTGAGCTACTGGATTGGCTCGTCGAGACCCGAGAGCAGATCCCGCGGTTGGCCTGAAGAATCAGCGCCGCTTTTTCGTCGCTGGCTTCGAGCTAGACTTCTTTGCCGCCGAGTCGCGCTTCGACGGTTCCTTCTTCGGTGATTTAGCCGCTGCGGCTTCCTTGCGCGGCGCCTCGGATTTTGGCGCGCGCTCCGCAGCGGACGCCGAAGCAGATGGCGCAGCAGCCTTGCCTGTGGCCTTGCCACCGCGCTTGCCGTGAGCCTCGGCTTCGCGGATCAGCTTATCCGCTTCGTCCTGAGTCATCTGGCCGCGACGCACCATGAATTGCACCAGGTCGCGCGCGCTCTCGACGGCGAACCCCGCGATCCCCGCGGCTGCGCTGATTACGTCCTTCATGGCAGCGGCCACCTTCGTCCCTGCCTCCTGACTAATCAGTTGCGCACGCTCGGCCATCTCGGTCATGGCATCTCTCGCGTCGGACGAGCGTTGGCCAATGGTTCGGGCACCGGCCTCGCCAGCGGAGGCGCCGGTCTCCGGTGTATGAGCGGGCGCGACGCTCGACGACTGGGACGCTGGATGGTATTGCGGCGAGGATGGAGGAAACGGCTTGTCCGCCATGTGGCTGTCGAGATCCGCGTGATGGGATACCCCGACGCTATTCCGGTGTCGCGAGGCCACGCTATCTTCGCGCGCCACAGCCGGTTCGTCGTGGCGGAAGTATAGAAGCCGGCGACAGCTACGCAAGCGCGTTTAGGTCAGGTATTCATGACCCGCAAACCGCTCTTGCCGGATCGGTCATCGAGTTAGGTGATTCACGTCACGATCGAGACATCATAACGCAAGATCATGCTCAATGGCATCCGCGTCCTGGACCTAACTCGTGTTCTCGCAGGCCCCCTCTGCACCATGATGCTGGGCGATCTGGGCGCCGATGTCATCAAAGTCGAGCGGCCGGGTACGGGCGATGAGACGAGGGGGTGGGGTCCACCGTTCGACCGCGAGGGACTGAGTGCGTACTACCTATCGATCAATAGAAACAAGTTGAGCATCGCCCTGGACCTTCAGTCCACGGTCGATGGCGAACTCCTGAAGGGACTCGCCGAGCAGGCAGACGTTGTCGTCGACAACTTCCGTCGGGGTACCCTCGAGCGACACGGCCTCGATCCCGCGGAGATCATGCGCCGCAATCGAGCATTGGTATGGTGCACGATCACGGGCTTCGGTCAGGACAGCGGCCGCCCGGGCTACGACTTCGTGACCCAGGCGGAATGCGGTTGGATGTCGATCACCGGTGAGCCGGATGGCGATCCGATGAAGGTTGGCGTAGCACTCGCCGACATCATCGCGGGGAAAGACGCGGTAATCGCGATACTCGGCGCGCTCGTGGAGCGGGGCCGCACACAGACGGGGCGTCGCATCTTCGTCTCGTTGGTCGACAGCGCGCGAGCAGCGTTGGTCAACGTCGCTCAGAATGTTCTCGTGAGTGGCGTCGATGCGGCGCGGTGGGGAAACGCACACCCGAATCTCGTTCCATACCAGCTTTTCCGGGCCGCGGATCGGCCTCTGGTGATCGCCGTCGGCAGTGATGCCCAATGGGCGAGCTGTGCGCGTGCGCTTGGCCTCACCGAGCTCGCGTCGGATGCGGCGCTGGCCACAAACGCAGGGCGGCTGGCGCAGCGCGATCGAATTATTAAAGAATTCTCATCAAGAGTGGCGACGGCGGCGGCGGCCGTTTGGCAGGAGAAGCTCGCCGCGGCCGGCGTTCCGACCGGGATGGTGAGGACCGTTCGCGAAGTCGTGGCCGATGTTCAAGCATCGCCGACGTTTGGCATGCCGCCGGCCATCGGCGGCAGCCCCCGATTTCCGCCACCGCGGCTCGACGAACATGGGGGTGTGATACGTCACAGCGGTTGGCGCGTCTTTGATTCGACGTTCGGGCAACACGACGGACGGTAAAGGTCAGAGAGACGAATCGCTCAGTGATTAGTCGGATCGGGCAGCCGAGTGCTCGCTCCGTTGTCGTTGTTACTTCATTCACCTTTCTTCGTCCCCTCCACCGTGGCGACTGCCGTGAAACCAAGGACCGCCAGCGGGAGCGCACCCGCGGCCTTGTCCGAAACGCGGGAATCGCGTTACTCTGTTGTCGTGAAGACGACGGAGCAGCCCGCACAATTCGCAGATCAGGATACTGATCAGCTGATCATCCAACGCGTTCTCGCTGGTCAGCGCGACGCGTTCCAGACGCTGATCACACGATACAGCGACCCGCTGTACCGACACGCGCTCTGCATGACGGGTAGTCCCGACGTCGCAGAAGACATCCTGCAGCTCAGCTTCATCAAAGCGTATCAACATCTCGCCGAAGTCCGTGGGCGTTTCGATGCCTGGGTCTTTCGCATCGTCGCCAACGGGTGCAAGGACTGGCTGAAGAACATTCGCCGGTCGCACCTGAGCTACGACGAAGACGATCAGCCATCGTCGTACGCGACGCCTGACGAGGAGTTGGACCGGAGTGAGTTGCGCACGGATCTGGACAAGGCTCTGGCGACGCTGCCGTCGTCGCTCCGCGAGGCGTTCATCATGAAGCACGTTGAAGGACGCTCGTACGAGGAGATGGCCGATCTGCTCGGCACCACTGTCGGTGCGCTCAAGATGCGCGTCCATCGCGCTCGTGAGGCGCTGCAAGCCTTACTCGAGGAGAAGTACGCCTAACATGTTTGACGATATTCGTTCCGAGAACGGCCGGAATCTCGACGGCCACAAGAAAGATCGACGTCCGCGGCCGGAGCGACGCGCCGAGATTGAGAATCCGCTCACTGATCGTGAGGTACCGCTCCCCCAGCCTGACACCGGTCGGCTTCTCTCGCCGGCGGTACACGCCTGGCTCGACGGTGAGCTGCCGGAGGCGGCGGTCCGGCGTGGCGACACCGAGCGCGATGTCGAATTCTGGAAGCGGATGGCGCAAGTGACCGATGCGCGTCGTCACATGACGACGCCCGCTCACGTGCAACAGCGGATCATGGATGCGTTGCCGCACACGGTTCCGCAGCTGATCACTCCCTGGTGGCGCCGCGAGTTCGTGATCACCCCCGCGGCGGTCCTCGGCGCGACCGGAGCACTGATCGCGCTGACCGCGGCCATCACCGCCCTCGTCGTGGTGCTCGTGCATCGTTGATCCGTTGCGCGCGGCGTGAAGCTGAGCGGTTAGGAATTTGTCGGTACGATTGGGCCGGTCCCTCGACGAGGATCGGCTCTTTCCGCGTGTTGGCTGACGCTCGATACTAGACGCGGACGCGAGCGCTCTCGCCCGACTCCAGTGGGAACTCCTAATCGGGGAACGGAGTATGCGAACGGCGGCCTCAGCTCACGGTTCGACCGGGAGTGTGGCATGACGGAAGAGAAGCGGTTCGCGCAGTTGTTGAAGGAGTTCGAGCGCGTTGGCGTTGATCCAAATACGATCAGCGCGGGGCTCGCCGTCCGCGAGGAAGACGCGCTACGTGCTCTACATGCGCTTCCTGACAACGCCGGCCCCGCCGCATTCCTCACGCAATTGCGGCTCGTGATGACGCAGACGACGTCGAACGCGCCACGGCGGGATTAGCTCGCTCGGAACGCCTGCATACTCGAGGATGACTGGCCTTCGCCCCGTCACGCCGCGTATTTTCGCGTGAGCGGAGGTTCTTCGATGAGCTCCAGATTCCGATCGCTGCGGTGGCTGCTCGCGGCAATTCCGGTAATGGTCCTGGCGGGATCGCTCGCCAATGGCGCGGCGCGTCAGGGATCGCCACGTCCCGCGTATGCGTCATCGGTCACGCTCGATCTCCCGATACGTGTCGATTCCGCGTTCGCGAGGCTGATCCAGCGGCTGTCGGAGCCCGGCGGCTACTTCGATTCCGATAATCTCATCTCGAACGAGACATCGTATCTCCACGTGCTCGAAGGGATGCGACGATTGAAGGTTCAGGGCGGCGCCTACATCGGCGTCGGACCCGACCAGAATTTTTCATACATCGCGGCGGTGCGGCCCAGCATCGCTTTCATGATCGATATTCGTCGCGACAACCTCCTCGAGCATCTGCTGTTCAAGTCATTGTTCGGGATGTCCCGGAACCGTATCGAATATCTGTGCCTGCTTTTTGGAAAGCCATTCCCGCGAGATGTGGACCGGTGGAGCGCGAAGTCGATTCAGGAGCTCGTCGATTACATCGACGCGACGCACACCGACGGCGATGTGGTCGACTCGGTGCAGTCGGCGATCAGTCAGCGCGTTCGCCACTACGGAATTCCGCTCTCGACGCTCGACTTCGAGACCATCGCGCGTATTCGCGATGCATTCGTTCGCGATTCGCTCGACCTGCGGTATTCGAGCATTGGCCGCGCGCCGCGGCCCTACCACCCGACCTATCGCCAACTCTTGCTCGAGAAGGACCGGTCGGGACATCAGGCGAATTTCCTTGCCACCGAGGACGCGTTTCAGTTTGTCAAAGGACTCGAGGGTCGTGATCTGATTGTTCCGGTGGTCGGCAACGCAGCGGGTGACCACGCGCTGGCCGCGATCGGACAGTATATCACCGAGCGCGGCGAGAAGGTCTCGGCGCTCTACATCTCGAATGTTGAGCAATATCTGATCAGGGATGGCGGCTTTCCGCAGTTCGCGGAGAATGTCAAGCTGCTGCCGCGTGATCACCGGAGCGTCATCATCCGGAGCTTTTTCGGGTACGGATATGGCTTTGGAACCGCGGGCGCGCACCCGCTCAACGTTCCGGGGCACTACTCGACGCAGATCCTCCAGACACTCGATGCCTTCGTCGCGACGTATGATAGTGGCGCCGTGCGCTCGTACTACGACCTGATCTCGAAGAACTACGTCGCGCCGTGACGCGACGCTACCTCGCCCTCGGCGACTCGTACATGATCGGGGAGGGCGTGAGCGCGAGCGAACGGTGGCCGATGCAGCTTGCCGCGGCCGTGCGCGACGTCGGCGTTGCCCTCGCCGATCCCGACATCGTGGCCAAGACTGGTTGGACGACCACCGAGTTGCTGGCGGCGCTCGATGCGCTCGCACCGCCGCTCGGCACCGACTACGATCTCGTTTCGCTGCTCATCGGAGTCAACGACCAGTACCGCGGGCTTGGTGCGCGCGCGTTTCGTGACGGCCTTGTGACGCTGCTCTCCCGTGCGGTGAGTTACGCGGGTGACGAGCCGGCTCGCGTTCTTGTGATTTCGATTCCTGATTGGAGCGTCACGCCTTTTGCCGGCTCCGATCCGCGCGGAGCGGCGGCGATCGCAAACGAAATCGATGAGTTCAACACGTTAATCCGGAGTACGGCTCTTGACGTATCAGCGCGTTTCATTGACGTGACGCCCGTCTCTCGTTCGGCGGCTCGCGATCGAGCGTTGCTTACGACGGACGGCCTGCATCCTTCGGGGCGCATGTATGCCGCGTGGGCACGTATTATTCTGCCCGTCGCGTGCCAAGCACTGTCAGTTAAAGCTCTCTAAAGTTGTGAACGGCTGGACGCAGATGCGTCAAGCAGTTCACAACTTTAGAGTGGCACCAACCCAATCCGTCAACTCATAGCGGCTGCTTGTACGCGGGCGGTGTGACGCCGTTCAGTCTCAAGTACGGCACCGTTTGGCCTAACGTCCACACGGCATGCTCGTAGCTCAGCGTCAACCAGCGCGAGGCGGATTGCGCCGGCAGATTGTACACGGACGACTGCTTCAACAGCTGCGACGGCGTCGCACTCCTCAGCGCGTCGAGCAGGAAGCCATACGCGCGATCTGTGTAATCGCGGAGTGCTGCCTTCTGGTGCAGCTGTGTCGAGTCGAGCGTGAAGGGTGCCTCTTTGAGGCCGCGCAGTGACGTCGCCGCGACTTCGAGATTCGTGCTCACCGCATGCACGATCTGCTGGGCAAAGTCGCGAACGCCCGGCGTGGGATGAAAGGCCATCGCCGAATCGGGCATTGCGTCAATGTACGCGAGCACGTTCGAGCGCTGACGCTCCCAATCATCGATCAGTTGCTGCTTGGTCTGGGCGTGAGCCGAAATCGAGACCGCAAGAGCGAGACTGGCCACGACAAGTGAGCGCATGACGATCCACCGAAGAGGGGTTGAGTGCGGAAATCAATGATGGTCAATCTTCACCTGGCGAGCACGATTCTACAGTGCGAAGGGACGATCTCATCGTGAGCCAACGTAACTCTGGCTTCGTAGGATGTGACCTGGCTTGGCGCCGGTGTGTCCGCCGTCGTGCCAGACGAGAGTGCCGTTGACCCACACATAGCGTACGCCCGTGGAAAGCTGCTTCGGCTGCTCGAATGTGGCTCGGTCGATGATCGTGCTCGGGTCGAAGACGACGATGTCGGCGTACATGCCTGGCTTGAGCACTCCACGGTCGGCAATGGCGAGACGCGTCGCGACCGCGGAGGTCATCTTGCGCACCGCATCCTCGAGGGTGAGTACATGCTCATCACGCACGTAGCGGCCCAGGATTCGCGGGTACGTCCCGTACGATCGCGGGTGGAGCAGGCCCCGCACGCTGTCGGGTTCCGGCCCCGCCGCGTCCGTTCCGATCTTGATCCACGGCTGCTGGAGTTGAAGCGTTACGTTGTCTTCGCTCATCAGAAAATAGATCGTCTCGACGCGGCGCCGCTCGCTCAAGATGAGGTTCATTGCGGCGTTCAGATAATCCGTGTTCATCATCGAGGCAATCTCCGACAGGCGCTTGCCGACGTACGGCGCATTCTCGGGACGGCGCAGATCGGTGATCAGGACGTTAGGCGGCGTCGCTTGCGCGCAGAGATCTTCCCAGTCGCTCGTCGGATGCTCGACCTCCGCACGCAGCTTGGTCCGCATGGCGGGATCGGCGAGGTTG
Organism: Gemmatimonadaceae bacterium; assembly: GCA_035280125.1. GTDB lineage: Bacteria > Gemmatimonadota > Gemmatimonadetes > Gemmatimonadales > Gemmatimonadaceae > AG2. The sequence continues at coordinate 13,822 of DATEGN010000456.1, forward strand.
TCGAACAGCTTGCCCTCGGCGGACGCCGACGGCGGAAGGCAGGACGTGAGGCCCGTTCCACCCGCCGTATAGGGGTACATGTCGGCCTGGATGTCGAGTCCCGCCGCACGAGCCGAATCGATTTTCGCAATGGCGGCGCGAGCCTTGGGAAAGTTGCGTACGCCCGCTGCCTTCAAATGATAGATCTCCACGGCCACACCGCCGTCGCGTCCGATGCGCGCCGCCTCGTCGATCCCCTCCAGCAGCTTGTCCGCTTCCGACCGCATGTGCGTGATGTAGACACCACCGTACGGCGACATGGCTTTTGCTTCTTCGATCAACTCCTCCGTCGAGGCGAAGGTGTTCGGCGGATAGATCAGGGCGCTCGCGATCCCGAACGCACCGTCCTGCATCGCGCGACGAACGGCGGCGCGCATCGAATCGAGCGCGACGCCTTTTGCCTCACCCATCGTGAGTCCCATGCCATAGACTCGAATCGTGCCTGCGCCAACGAACGAGCCAACGTTAGGCGAGATCCCATGCGCTTCCATCGCGCGCAGCCAGTTGTCGAACCCATGCGGCTCGGCGAAACGACGCACGAGTGCCGTGTCGACTGCTCCGCCACCCTGCATCGCTTCGGAGAAGCGTGCAGGGTTGATCGGCGCGGGCGTCGCTCCTTCGCCAAGAATCTCCGTCGTGACGCCCTGCGAGATCTTTCCGACATCGCGGCCGTCGCCAACGAGGAACAGACCTCCGGACTGACCCTGGATGTCGATGAATCCCGGCGCGACGACCAAACCCGACGCGTCTATTCTCTGCTTCGCCACAGCGTTATGGAGAATGTCGCGCTGCGTGATGCGGGCGATGCGATCGCCGCGGAGCGCGATGTCGCCGTAGAACCAGGCAGCGCCCGTTCCGTCGACGACCCGGCCATTCTCTATGATCAGATCGTAGGGGCCACCGGCATCGACGGTAGGTGCAGTCCTGGCAGCCGCTCGGCAGCCAACAATCAGCGGTAGCGAGAGCAGAATGAGAGTTCGACGCATGGGATCGAGTATGGGTACCGCGGGGTGGGAGGAAAACCGAAGGGAGGGACAAACAGCGGGGAGAATGCAGTAGAAAGCGGACTGTTCGCCAGAGCGGTGGACGAGCGGTCGCCATATTCTTCAATGTCGCGTCGATGATTCGCAGGTTGCGCGAACACCAGTGCAGAGGAACTGAACATGAAAGTGGGGACGCTCGTCGGGCTCATTCTGATCGTGCTCGGCTTCATTGGCGTGGCGTACGGCGGTATCACGTACACCCGTCGTCGGGAAGTCGCGCGCATCGGACCCGTGCAGGTGACAACGCATGAGGATCGCACGATTCCGATTTCGCCCATCGTTGGTGGCGTGGCCATTCTCGCCGGTGCGGCCTTGATCATCGCCGTACGGCGCGCGAGCTGATGCACGTTAGGCGGCGCTTTGGCCCGTCTGTAAGGAATTGGTCGGGTGGGTAGTTGTGGCGCGCGCTCACACCTAACATCCGTCGCGTCTCGTATCTACTCGGTGCCACAATGACGACAAGACGCGACTTCCTGAGGACGAGTACGGTGCTCGGCGGCGCCCTGCTGGGCCGAGGGTTCCCAGCGCTGGCACAAGCCGCGACGCGCCTCGAGAGCGGTCGCGCCGTGTCGTCACTGGATGTGCTCGTGCTCGGCGGAACAGGCTTCATCGGTCCGCATCTGGTGCGTCACGCAGTTGCTCGCGGACATCGCGTCACGATCTTCACGCGCGGGCGGCGTCAAGCGGACCTCCCGAGCGAGGTCACACGCCTCACGGGCGACCGCAATGGTCATCTCGAGGCGCTCGTGGGGAAGAAGTTCGACGCGGTTGTTGACGACTCGGCGACGAATCCGGACTGGGTACGACAGTCGGCGCAACTGCTCAAGGATTCGGCGGGACGCTATCTGTTCACGTCATCCACGGGCGTGTACTACCCGTATTTGAAGCGCGGTGTGGACGAAACGGTCGCGCCGCATCTCGAAATCGCCGACGCGAAGGATGGCTCGGAGACGTACGGAGTGGCGAAGGCGCGCTGCGAGCAACAAGTGCAACAGGCATTCGGCGATCGCGCGCTGGTCGTTAGGCCGACGTACATCGTTGGCCCCGGCGACACGACGGACCGATTTCCGTACTGGCCGGTGCGTCTCGCGCGCGGAGGCGACGTGCTCGCGCCCGGGCGACACGACGATCCGGTGCAGATCATCGACGTGCGCGATCTCGCGGAATGGATGGTTCGTTTGCTGGAAGAGCAGCGCTCGGGGGTGTTCAACGCGGCTGGGCCGAAGCAAACCCTGACCATGCCCACCTTTCTCGAACAGGCGAAAACTGCTTTGAACGCCAACGTGAAATTCACATGGGTGGACGACTACGCCTTTCTGGCGGAGCAAAAGATCGACGAGGCGATTCCGTGGGCGCGGCTGGAAGGCAACGACGACGGGATGATGTCGATCAGCAACGGCAAGGCGATCGGGGCCGGGCTCACGTTCCGCCCGTTGGCGACCACGGTGCGCGACACGCTCGCTTGGTGGCCGACGGTGCCAGAGGCCCGGCGCGCGGCACCGAAGTTCGCGATCACGCCGGAGAAAGAAGCGGATGCGCTCGCGGCGTGGCATAGACGGGGGACAGGGAACGGTAACGGGGAATTCGGAACGCAGCGTTTCGGCGAGAGGAGCGGGAGAGCGCGCGACCAGCGCGCGCGACTCCAAATAGATCGAATCTGCACCGAGCGTGAGCGAGGTGCAGATTCCTCGCTGCGCTCGGAATGACAACCGTCCCCCGTTCCCTCTATCGAGCTTCCCAGTCGTTCATGTGGTGCAGCAAGTAGTCGAGTGAGAAGACATGCTTGCTCCGATCGCGCTCGCGTCGGAAGACGACATGGGACCAGCCCCGCATGCCCGTCGGCGTGTACAACTCGTCAGGGCCAAGTTTCAAGCGGTCGCCGTGAATGGCGCGAATGAGAACTCGCTCATAGCGGGAGCGCGGTAGATCATGCTCGGGGAAGAGGTCTTCCCAGGCACAGAGACGACCGACGCTTTCGTACGAGGGTGGACGGTCTGCCAACTCGAGCAGTGACTGCGCCCGTCCCGCCATTACGCTGCCAATGAGTCGTAGCGAGAATGGGTCCGCGTAACGTCGTATCGCTGGCCAGAACTGCTTTGTAATGCGCCCCGCGATTTCGCGCAGCGACAGCGACTCGCCGTTGCACACATCCCAGCGATCTTCATTCACATCCGAAGCGAAGGGATTGCGTGGGAAGCAGGAGTACCGCGCCACCCATCCCTTGCGCGAACTGTGAGGCACGGGTGCGAAGCCGCGAAAGATCGGGAGATTCCCGTGCTCCGATCGATGCAGCTCGTCGAGCTCATAGGTCGGCCAGCTCATGACCTCCCGCACGACGCCAACGATGACTGTCGCTGCCGCGATCATGAGTGCCGCGTCAGGCGTGAAGTCCGCGGTGACTTCGACGCGGTTCCCGCGGGGACGCACTCCGATTCCCGTCGATTCGCGATTCGCCGCGAGCAGCATGACCGGCGCGGGCAGAAGATATGTCAGCAGGAGCGCCAACTTCTCGACGCTTCGATTACTACCGCGCGCCTCGCGAGAAAGCTCGAACGAAATGTTATAGTGAGTACTAAACCCGACGAGGCGAACGTCGTTCGCGTGGCGGGCCTGCCAATCATCGAGCTCACCCCGAAGGAAGAGAATGCTCTTCCAGAGTGAACGGCCGGCGCGAGCCGCGCAGCCGCGATCGATCTCGATCATCGGCGTAGCGAGCTCGATGACGCCGGTATCGAAGTAGACGGCGCTCCCAGTCGGCAAATGGTACGACCGCCCGGTGCGATGCATGAGCGGACCGCGAACGATGCGCCGTGGGGAGCCGAAGACGTCTTCCGGACGAACCGGCGCGCCGTCCATGACGACCACGAACTCCGCCTCCAGTCCGATGGCCGGTTGCGTTCCAATCGGCCGAACGCGTGGTACGCTCGCTGGCACGCGCGCGCCGCGCAGCTGACGTCGCTCTCGCTTCGCCCTCTGTTTTCTCCCCGCCCCGTCCTTCTCCCGACCCGTCGGCGCTGCCATGCTGCGTTCTGCACCCGCTTAGAGCGGGTCGCCCTCCAACTTCGGGTTGTACGGATCTCCCGGCGCGTCGTGCGGAACAGAAACGAGATACCCGAAGTCGATGTGCAAATGATCGTCGGCAAAGCCGCGATCCTCGCCGACGGGACGAATCCACGCGCCCGGCAATGATTCACGCGCGATCTCCGCATAACGCTCGATGCGATCGCGAGTCTCGAGGTACTCGTCTCCAACGCGATAGATGTTCACCGCCGAGCCCCAGCAGTGCGTCGACGCATGACTCGTGAGCTCGTGTTGCGGCGATCGATAGCCGCCATTGGCGGCGACGCGCACGGGTTCTCCAACGGCCTCGCGAAATCGCTCCAGCATCGCGGCCGTGAGCGTCACCGCGCACGGTATGTAACGGGGAAAAAAGCGCAGCGGCATCGCTTCGCGGACATCGGTCTGTATGAACTCCCACATGTGAAAGTGCGGCGCAAGCTCGAAATCGAGTGCCGCGTTCCACGATTCGACTTCATAGAAGTAGCGTGGAAGTTGACGCGTTCGTCCTTCGCGGTCGCGCAACATGCCGCCGGGCACGAGAGCGTCGCGACGAGCCTTGTCGAGGCGAAATCCATCGATGATGCGGAGCAATCCGGTACGCAGGTCAGGCATCGGCCGGTACTCCGCGCAGCTGTTCGTACACCGCGTGCGAAAGGGCTGCGATCATCGGCGAGCGATTGCCCGCGTCAGGCGCCCACTCCGTGAGAATCGCGATTACGTACGGCTTGCGGCCGGGCGCATACACCACGCCCGCATCGTGCGCCACCGTGGATATGTCTCCCGTTTTATGCGCGACGCGCACTTCACGCGGAAGCCGCGCCGGAATTCCCTTCTTGAATTCCTGCCGATGTAGAAGGTCGAGCATCTCGCGCGACAGCTCGGGTGAGTAAGCTCGTTCTTCGGCGATCAGACCAAGAAGCGCGACGAGACCATTGGCGGTAACGCGATTGATGATGCCGTGCTCGAACGCCTTTTCGTCTTCCACTCCGCGGCGGACATCCAGTCCCGTTAGGCGGAATTCCTCGATCGTGCTCTGCACCGTGTCGAGCCCGATGATGTCCAACAGCAGATTGGTCGCGAGATTGCTGCTCGTCGCGATCATGTGCAGCGCGAGCTCGTTCACGCGCATCGTCTTCCCGATCGCGGCGTGCACCTCGGAGTCGGAATCTCGATCGGCGATCACACGGAACGGCGAGCCATCGTATGCGCTCAAAAACCGGTTGCGCACGTGGAGCCGAGACTGCGGTGCGAGTCGGCCGCGCCAGATTTCGCCATAGACCGCGAGCAAAATTGCAACTTTGATCGTGCTCGCTCCATGGAACCACCGATCTGCCTCGTAACGCAGCTCGAGTCCGGTCTCCGTGTCATGCAGCGCCAAGCCGATTGCACGTGCGTTCGATGTGCCAGCGATCGACTCGATGCGCGTTCGCAATGCATCGAGGTGTGCTGGAACCGATGGGGTTCGGTCCCGGTTCACGGCAGAAGGGAGGGTCATGGCTCAGCGGTCTCCAGTCGCAAACGCGGTGCCGGCGAGGTGAACAGCGAAACCGCTGATTTCTACGGAAGTCGCGCTCGCTTCGTGTGCGGTCCCGCTCCTCATTTCAACCCGGAAGCCCTCGCGGCGCCCCGGGCTTCATCCGATATTTAGCGCCGCCTTCGGCATTTTCTTACGAGGCCTAACTCCTCCTGGAGGATACTCATGCGCCGCAACTCCGCTGCGCTTGCAGTGCTCGCGACCATCACACTGCTCGTTATCGCTCCGTCCCCATCGCATGCGCAAGCCAAACGTCCTCTGCGTAGCGGCGACCTCTACCATCTCAAGGATGTCCGTGATCCGGAGCTCTCGCCCGATGGCGCATGGGTCGCATACACGGTTACAACCGTCGACTCCGCGAAGGACAAGTCGGATAACGATGTCTGGATGACGAGCTGGGATGGCGCGACGACGATTCGCGTGACCTCGAGTCCCGAGAGCGAGAGCTCGCCGCGCTGGAGTCCTGATGGACGATACCTCGCTTTCCTCTCTGGACGTCAGGAAGGAAAGGGTGCACAGATCTGGCTGCTCGACCGCCGAGGCGGCGAAGCACAGCGCGTGACGCAACTCCGCGGTGGCGTTTCAGAATTCGCGTGGTCGCCTGACTCCAAGCGGATGATCCTCGTCGTCGACGAGGAGACTGACTCCGTTGCGCGAAAGGACACTGCCGAGCACAAAGCGCCGAAGCCGATCGTGATCGATCGCTACAGCTTCAAGCGCGACGTCGCCGGGTATCTTGGCACGAAGCGCAGCCACCTGTCGATCTTCGACGTCGATACGAAAAAGACGGAAACGCTGACCTCTGGGCTCGACGACGATGGATCGCCGAGCTGGTCGCCCGACAATCGGATGATCGCGTTCGTGCGGGGACCAGTCGCCGAGCCAGATCATTCGCGCGACGACGATGTCTACGTGATCGAAGCTCGAGCGGGTGCGACGCCAAAGCGACTCACCGATTTCGCTGGTCCCGATGGTGGACGCCTCGCGTGGAGCCCGGATGGAAAGTGGCTTGCGTTCTTCCGCGGCGATGAGCCGAAATATCAGGCCTACAATCTCAGCAAGCTCGCCATCGTACCGAGTGATGGCAGCGCGCCAGCGCGGGTTCTGACGGAGGCACTGGATCGTCCGCTTTCCAACGCGCAATTCACCGCTGATGGCAAGTCCGTGTACGTCCTGTTATCCGATGATCGCGAGCAGCAACTCGCCCGCGTTCGCGTTGCTGATGGTTCAGTCGAGCGACTGATCACTGGAAAGCGAGTGATTTCCGCCTATACGACGAACGCGACGGGCAAGTTCGCGGTGATGAGCTCGACTCCGGAGCGTTCGGGTGAAGTGTACGCATGGGACAATGGCTCACTGCGCCAGCTCTCGCATCAAAACGATTCCATCTTCGCGCAACTGCAACTTGGTAGCACCGAGGGATTCTCGTCCAAGAGCAAAGATGGAACGGAGGTACACGGCGTACTCGTTAGGCCGGCGAACGCGCCCGCGGGCAAGCTGCCGATGATCCTGTACATCCACGGCGGACCCAACGGCCAGGACAGCTACAGCTTCAGCTTCGATCGAGAATACTTCGCCGCAAACGGCTACGCCGTGCTGTCGGTGAATTATCGTGGCTCGAGTGGGCGCGGCGCCGCCTATCAAAAGGCGATCTTCGCCGACTGGGGCGATAAGGAAGTCATGGACTTGCTCGGCGCCGTGGACGAGGCGGTTCGATCCGGCGTCGCCGACGCCGAGCGGCTCGGCATCGGGGGCTGGAGCTATGGCGGCATTCTCACCGATTACACAATCGCCTCGACCACTCGATTCAAGGCCGGCGTCGCCGGCGCCGGGAGCGCTCTTCAGCTCTCGATGTACGGGACGGATCAATACATCACGCAATACAACCAGGAGATTGGTCCGCCCTGGAAGGCGCAGGATCTGTGGATCAAGATCTCGTATCCTTTCTTCCACGCCGATCGCATCAAGACACCCACGCTCTTCATGGGTGGCTCAGCCGACTTCAACGTGCCGATCATCGGCGGCGAGCAGATGTATCAAGCGCTCCGCTCGCTCGGCGTGCCGACCGAGCTGGTGATCTATCCCGGCCAGTTCCATGGCCTCACGCTGCCAACGTATCGCAAGGATCGGCTCGAGCGATTTCTGGCCTGGTACGACAAGTACCTGAAGACGACGACCACGGTTCAGGCGGGCGCGACGAAAGCAAAGTAGCGAATACTAAAGTCACGGGGATCGACAGTCGCGATCCCTGTGACTTTCGCGCGTCTCGTGCGGTCGCTGGCCCTCTCGATCGTACGCCGTCATTGGGCTCGTCGATTGCTACACACCACTCTTTCGCCCGGCTCATAATCGAGGCCTCACGGCGGGTCAGACGAAGCAGCTGCAAACGGCCCTTCGTCAGGCGAATTGCGATCCGGGCCCGTTGGACGGTGTGTGGGGTCTGCAAACGCAACAGGCGATGGACTGCGCGCGGCGGAAGAACAACATCACCGGAACCAATCCAAACGATGTTTTCCGTTCGCTCAACTTGAGCTTCACAACCCCGGATAGCCTCGGTGTTCACGATGCCCGCATCCCGACTCGCCAGCGCGTTACGCCGACTCGCCGCGCGAGGCCGACGCGCAAAGACACGACGCGGAATCGGTAGCTCAAAGCTGGCGTCGCAGGAGCGTAAGCGCGACACCTTCGCGATAGAAGTTGGGAACGCGCGCTTCTTCCTCGAAACCCGCCGAAGCGAGGAGCGCGCGAACCTGGCCCATTGCTGGATCGTCAGGCAGTTCGGCGATAACGATGCGCGCGCCCTCGCCACGCGCTCCATCGAGCACCGCGCCGACGATTCGCTGGCCAACGTCCCCGGCACTGACGCTCGGGGCGAGCACCGCGGCATGAAGCTTCTGAACGCCCATCGCACCAGCGACCGAGCCGAACAGAGCGAGCGCGGCGACTGTTCCGTCGCGCTCGATCACCAGCGCGCGATGCTCGTCATCATGGCCGGCGCCACGTTCGGCCAGCTGCAAGACTTCCATCGCACGATCGATGTACGGCGTGACGCCGAGCGCGCCCATGAGCAGCACACGCGCGGCAACATGATCATCGGGCGAAAGCGCCCGCGGCGCCGTTGCGAAGTACCCGGTCAATGCTCCGCCGATAAGGGACAGCCTTAGATATGAAGAGCGCGGCCGAGCGCCGCCAGCGCGGCCTCCTTGGTCGTTTCAGACAGGGTCGGATGCGCATGCACCGTGTTGCCAATGTCATCGGCCGACGCGCGATACTCGAAGCCGAGGACAACTTCGGCGACAAGTTCAGAGACGTTCGGCCCAACGAGATGTGCGCCTACCAGCTCGTCCGTGTGTGCGTCCGTAATCAGTTTCACAAAACCTGCGGTCTCGCCCATCGTACGGGCACGCCCGTTGGCACTGAACGGGAACTTGCCAACGCGATACTCGCGTCCACTTTCCTTCACCTGCCACTCCGTGAGTCCGACAGCAGCGATTTCCGGCCAGGTGTAGACGACGTTCGGGATGGACTTGTAGTGCATGTGCACGTTCTGTCCTGCGATCACCTCCACCGCAACAAGGCCTTCGTCCTCGGCGGCGTGCGCCAGCATCGGACCCGGAACGCAGTCGCCGATCGCGTAGACGTTAGGCACTCCGGTTCGCATCTGATCGTCGACAAGGATCTCGCCGCGGCGGCCGAGGCTGAGTCCGAGCGCGGGCGCATCCAGCCCGCCGAGCGACGGTTTGCGGCCGATGGCCACGAGCACGTAATCGCCCTCGAGGGTTTCCTTCGCGCCGTCTTTCTCGATGTCGACGAGGACGCGATCCCCGTCGCGTCGCCCGCCGACGACGCGGGTTCCGGTGCGGAGATCGAGGCCTTGTCGTTTGAAGACGCGGTCGCACTCTTTCACGACGTCGTCGTCCATGCCGGGCAGAATCGTTGGCATCAGCTCGACGACGGTGACCTTGGCGCCGAGTCGTCGCCAGACGGAACCGAGCTCGAGGCCGATGACGCCACCTCCGATGACGATGAGGTGTTGTGGAACGCGCGGGATGGTGAGCGCGCCGATGTTCGAGAGGACACGCTCTTCGTCGAATTTGAGGAAGGGGAGCTCGATTGGTACAGAGCCGGTGGCAATGATGACGTTTTTGGGGTTGTAGGAAGCGATACTGTTTGTCGGGGGGGGCCCCCCGGCCGCGGTGGTCGGCGCCACCGATACCTCCAAGCCCTTATCTGTTCGCCGCAGCGATCCCTTCCCCCTCGTCCACGTGACCTTGTTCTTCTTGAAGAGGAACTCGATGCCGCGCGTATTCTGGGCGACGACCTCGTCCTTCCGCTTCAACATCGTCACCAGATCGAGCGACAAACCGGCCGCGTCGATCTTGATCCCGTGCTCGGCCGCATGCTGCCGTGCAAACTCGTAGTGTTCGGACGAGGTCAGCAGTGCCTTTGAAGGAATACAGCCGACGTTGACGCACGTCCCGCCGAGCGTCTTATCCATCTCGACGCATACCGTGCTCAAGCCGAGTTGGCCGGCGCGGATCGCCGCAACATAACCGCCCGGACCGCCTCCGATAATTACGACGTCCGGCGTAGAGTTTTCTGTCGACATTTAGAGCTGAGTGAATTGCTTCGCGCGGTGGGCTACCGCGTCTCTACTAAAGCTAAGACGAAGCGGAAGGACGTGGCGAACGCGTCGCCGGAGCACACTTGTCTCCGTCGCGCTCGGCGAATGCCCCGCGCCTCTCGCGCCTTCGTTAGGCGCCGACGTCGGAACGCCGTCTCTTTCCGCTTGAACTCGAAGGCGATCCGCAGGAACCGCAGGTCGTCCCAGCGCGGATCAAGCCATGGTTGCAGGCACCCCAACGGCAACCGCAACAATTCAACGGCGTGCCGCAAGGACTGAAACGCGTGCCGCCGGAACTGAAACGCGTACCGCCGGAACTCGAGCGCGTACCGCCGGAACTCGAGCGCGTACCGCCGCAACTCAAACGCGTGCCACCGGAACTGAAACGCGTACCGTAGGAACTCAACTGCGTACC
>DATEGN010000457.1:0-2519 GCA_035280125.1 Gemmatimonadaceae bacterium
GCTCGCAAGAACACCGCCGGCCGCGGCTCGATCTCCGGCGAATTGCTTGTACTCATAACCGGGTAGCGCGTTCTCTCCGCCGAGCTCGAAAAGCTCTTGAGGCGGGATCGCGTGTCCCTGCACGACGCCGCCCTGAGCGACAACGGCAATTGCGAAGTCGCTAAAGTTTCGGCGAGCAGCCAGCGTCAACTCGGCACGCTGCCATGCCAGCTCGCCATTTGCTACTTCATAGGTTGCAACGAGACCGATTCCTGGTTCGAGGAAAACGCCCGTGACATCGGGATGAATCTCGAGCGTGGACGCGCCAAATGCGTAGTTACCGTTCACGCTCGCACGATTGAGTCGGTAGTGACCGACGCCGAGAAGAGACCGATCGATGATCGCGGACTGCGAGCGATCGCCCGCGACGCCTCCCTGAAGCGTAATGAATGCGTCGCGCACGGAACCAAAGGACCGTGTGAGGCTGACGTTCGCGGTGCTCCGCTCGACATAATCCTGATCGTCCACGCCGAAGAACAACGCGCCGAACGAACTGCTGCCACCTTCGAGAGGCGGAGTAAAGTCGTTCGTGCTCGCGAGTGCCCGCTCTCCGCGCACCGCGGTCGCCCATTGACCGCGCGCGTAGGTCAGACTCGCGGCGCCACGGGGTGTCCGCTGGCTCCAAGCCCAGCCACCGTACGCGTGAGCCGTTAGGCCAGGCGCGGCGTCGCGAAAGCGTTCGCCGATTGCCAAACCGGTATAGGCACCCTCGATGCGGTTGTAGCGAAAAACCTCGTCGAGCTTGGTCGGGCTGAAATCGGCGCGCGGGGGTCCAGTCGGACGCCAGGCATCGGGCGAGAGATCGTCGAAGTCCGAGCCACTGACGCTTGTGGTCGCGGCGCCCAGCGGCTGAATCCATTCGTGAAATCGACTCACGCTGTCCGCGGGCGCAAAGGTCAGGCGGCGAACGAAATCTGCCTTATTTTCAGAGGCGAGTACGACCGCTGGCGTGCTATCGGTCGTGGCGCGCGGGTCCTGATCGACGTCGAGACCCGCGAACCGTGAGACGAGCCTGAAGATCGAGCGCTGGTCGCCTAACGGTGCGATCGATGCCTGGAATTCCGATCGTTGAAACGCCGGCAACCAATACTGTCCGTCGACTTCCGCGTTCACGTACTCGACGTAGGCAACGGCAACGATTCCCGGTAGTCGTGCAAGCAATGGACGATTGCGCTTTGGGCCGGGCGTCGCGATGAACTGGCCTCGCATTCGCACGATCTCGTGGCGCACGCCGTCGAAATCGATCTCTCCCTCGAACGCCCCGATACGTGTTTCTCTCGCCGCGGAGTCGAGCACCGGTCGAACGTGAACTCTCACGATGGGGACGCTTCGATCATGCGAGCGAAGCACTGCGATCGTATCGCCACCCGAGTAGCGATAGTAGCGCTCGCGATCACTCGCGAGCGGATGAACGGCATGAAGGGTGTCGCCGGCGCGAGCACGGCTCTTTTTCGTGGTATCCGATCGCGCGGACGTTCCGCTCGAGGACGAGAACTCGACGCCCAGTGTGAGTCGATCTCCGTACAGGTACGGAATCGTCCAGCTCCGCGCGAACGAGAGCGCCGAGTAGGGAACACCGACTGATTCCGAGCGATAGCCAATAACGCGGAGATCGTAGCGCCGGCCACGCTCCCACGCCGCGTTCATGGCGAACTGCTCCACCTGTGCCGCGCGCTCGCGGCCAAGCGTGTCGCGCACAATGAGCGAAAGCTCGGACTCTACGCGGGCGCGATAGCCGAGCAGCGCAGCAGGCGGCATCCGGTTGTTCGCCGCCGCTTCGGCAATGAACGATCGCAACGCCGGTGAGCTGTAGGTCGAATCCGGATGCGCTGCGGCAACCGCGAGCTGGAGGAACAGCAAAGGACTCAGCATCATGCCGCCGTACGCACGCTTCGGTAGCTCAGGTTTCTGTCGAGGCGAGCTCGCGATTCAGCCCTTCGACTTCCTCCGTCGCGGCGCTCCATCGCTCGAGCGCGACATCGAGCTCTCGCTTGATCTGCTCCAGCTTGGTGCCAAGCGCTTTCGCTTCAGTCAGCCCCTTCGCATCCGTGTACAGGTCCGGCTTTTCCAGCTCGGCGCCGACATTGGCTATTTGTTGCTCGAGAGTCTCGATGCGTTGCTCGAGCTCGTCGAGATCACGCTGCGCGCGACGGAGCTCACGCGCAACATCGCGGCTCGTTCGCGACGCGGCGCCAGATTCTGCTCGGCGAGAGCGCTCGAGGTGCTGACGCTCGTGGACTCGGCGAAGGGCCGCTTCCTCGCACGCCCGCACCGACGCCGCTCGCTCTCGCTCCGCGCTCACCGACTCCCATTCGGCGAATCCGCCATCGAACTCGGTGATGTGTCGTTCGTGCAAGACCCACAGTTTCTCGGTGAGGCCTCGCAGGAGCTCTCGATCGTGGCTGACGAGGATCACGGTTCCGTCATAGCGATCGAGCGCGTCTTCCAATGCCTCGATGGACTCGACATCGAGATGGTTC
>DATEGN010000458.1:0-7489 GCA_035280125.1 Gemmatimonadaceae bacterium
TCGAACAAGCCGTAGAGCGCGCGGCGCGCGTCGTCGCGCTGCGTCTACTCGAGAACGCGACCAAGGCGCGCGAGCGCCTCGGTGATGCATCGGACGCGGACGCCCTGCACGATTTCCGGGTCGCTGCGCGTCGCCTGCGGAGCTGGCTGCGCGCGCTCGAGCCGTGGCTGGACGAGAGCCTCCCCACAAAGGCCAAACGTCGGCTAAAAAAGGCCGCCCAGCTCACCGGCGACAGCCGTGATGCCGAAGTGCATCTCGAATGGCTCAACGAACAGCGAGCGGTGCTCAACGCGCGGCAACGTCGGGGCCTCGTGTGGCTCATCGAACAGATCGAGTCCGAGAAGAAGCAGAGCGATCACACGGTTGCAACAAGGAGCGCTCGTTGTTTCGATCGCGCACGAGAAGCGCTCTCGGGCAAACTTCCGGTATATGGCGCCCACGTCGATGACGAGAAGGAGTCGTGGCACCGACAGTTCGGTGTGGTCGTGGCGCAGCTGCTTCGCGACCATGTCGCCGCGCTTGCGGACAGCCTAACGAAAATCGGCGGCTTCGAGGACGAGAAGGCAGTACACGACACACGCATCGCCGGTAAGCGGTTGCGCTACCTCCTCGAGCCGATCGCCGAACATGTCGAAGGCGGACCGGCGCTCGTGGCCGATCTCTCAAAGATGCAGGACACCTTCGGCAGCTGGCACGACGTGCACGTCTTCTCGAACACCATCGTGCGCGCCAGCGAAAGCGCCGCGGCTGAAGAGGGAAGGAGCGTCTCGGAGGCGGTCGTCGAGGGCGAAGACGCGCGCCGTGCCTTACGAACCGACCGACAGCACCAGATTCGTCTCGGACTTCTCGCACTCGCCGAACGTCTGCACGAGCGCGGTCAGGAGGCATACGCGGACGCACGAGAGCAATGGCTCGGATCGGGGCCCTCGTTTGTCGAGCGAGTGGAGTCGGCCGCGCAATCAATGCTCGCGCGCGCCACTCACGGCAAGGAGATCGAGCGCAAGTACCTCCTGAACGAGCTTCCGGTTCTTCCCGGTGACGCGACCGTCGTCGAGATCGAGCAAGGATATGTGCCAGGCAAGGAAGTGCGCGAGCGATTGCGCCGTGTACGGTCAGTCGACGGAAAGGCGATTCGTCACGTTCGGACGGTGAAGCTCGGCGAAGGCCTGGTGCGAACGGAGGTCGAGGAGGAGATCTCGGCGGACCTCTTTGCGCGCATGTGGCCACTCACGCGAGGTCGGCGTGTGCACAAGCGTCGTTATGCAACCCGAAGCGGACGTCACACGTGGGAGGTGGACGAGTTTCTCGATCGCGATCTCGTGCTCGCCGAGGTCGAGCTCAGCGATCCAAACGAGGCGATCGTTCTCCCCGAATGGCTGGCGACGGTGATGGCTCGCGACGTGACGGACGAGCGGGAATACTCGAACGCGTCGCTCGCGCGTGCTCATTCCGCTCGCTCAGACGACAATCCCGGTGCAACGCTGGTGGTTGTTCCATCGACTCCTGGTGTCGGCACCGATGCATCGGCCGGTTGATCACCGACGGGTTGGAGTCGGCAGCGTCCTCACGGGGCCTTGAAGGGACTCATCTCCTCGAAGTTCGCCGGGAGCACAAACAGCGTCGCGGGCGGCGTGGTGCGATCGACTTTCGTTGCGACCATGCTCACCGTCTCGCCATTTCGTGACATCATGCGCATACGCAGGACGACCGCGCCGTCCTTGAACGTTCGCATGAGGCTCGCAGTGGACCCACCACCGGCCGCTGCCGAGGGGTTCGACATGTCGACGCCAGTCGCTCCCTCGAAGTATAGAAAATGCCCGAGGCCGGTCGTTATGCACCACTCGTCGCGCGGCGTGCTCTTGAGGGTATACACCTCACACGTATAGCCGGCGATCGTCTCGTGACGACTCGTGGACTTGATGTCCTCGAGCGTTTGTTTCATGTGATCGTCGCGCGAATCGCCACTCTGGGCCATTGCGTCGCGCAATGTTTTGAGATTCGTCATCATGTACTTCTTCATTCCCGGGAGCACCGTGGTGACGTTCCCGTTGCCGTAGTCGAAGATCTGATATGTCTGCGCCTCCGGCGGTGCGTCCTGGGGAAGCACGAAATCCTGACGTACGAGCTTGTCACGTGAGCTGATGCTGATCTGCATCTGCTTGTCAGTCAACGTGACGTCGTAGTTGATGGTTCCGGCGAAGGTCTTCTGAGCGTTGGCCGTCGTCGCAACCGCGGTGACGCACACGGCGACGGCGACGATCAGGAGTGAACGGCTCGAAATACAGCGTGCAATCACGGCGACGGCAGCAGCGAATTGGCCTCGACAAATCCGGGAGGCACACCAAAGAAATCCATCGACGGGCTCCAGTGATCGATCTTGGTCGCGATCATGGTGATCTGTCGCCCGTCCGCGGCAACCATCTTCATTCTGAGAACTGCTGCTCCATTCCTGAACTTTATCGTCGTCGTGCGAGGAAGTCTGTCATCACCTTGGAAAGCCGCGGTCGTGCCCGCAGGCAGCTGGCCCTGCTGACCTTCGAACGCGAGAAAGTGCCCCAGTTCGCTGGTGATACACCACTCCGCTCCTGGCGTGCTCTTGAGCACGTAGATCTCACAGCGCAAACCGAGGACGGACTCTCGATGGCCGGTGGCCTCTATGTCCTCGAGTCGAGCCCGCTCGAGTGCTCGCAGGTCGCTTATCGATCGCGGATCGCCGATCGACGTGCGGAACGAGCCGATCGCGCCCCGGGTGAATCGCTTCGTCGATGGAGAAATCGTCGTGATGGTACCGTGTTGAAAGTCGAAAACCTCGTATGGCGTTGTCACGACGCCGTCGGAATCGGGCACGCTCGTGTCCTGCCGAACCTTCGCGTTGCGCGCCGTGATGACGAACTGGCTCGGCTTGCCATCGACGACGACGTCATACCTAACGCTGCCCTCGAAGAGCTTCTGCCCGCCCGCTACTCGGGGTACCACGTTGACGACGACGAGTATGTAACCAGCAAGTTGTGCAGCGCGCATGATCTCCGTTATTCGATTGCCGCTCCCTTCTTTACCTGAGGCACACCGTCGCTCATCCACTTCGGCTCTGGCTTGTCCATCAGGTAGTGATCGAAGAACTGCTTCATCCTGATCTGAAAATCCTTCTGGTTCTCCGTCTTCGCCAGATGGTGGGGCTCGCCAGGGTACGACAACAGGATGACGTGCTTTCCCCAGCGACGCGCTGCGCCGTAGAACTCGAGGCCCTGATGCCAATCGACGGCGTTGTCTGCCGTCCCATGAAGGATGAGGAACGGCGTCGCGATGTCGCGCACGTGAAAGATTGGCGACTGGTCCTCGTAGAGATCCTTGGCCGTCCATGGCGTCGCGCCGTCGCCCATACGAACCTGGCCCAACTCCATGATCCCCTGCTGCAACGTGCCCGTACCCGGGTAAGTCTCGTCGTAAAAGCTGATGAGATCAGTGGGTGGGGCACCCGTCACGACGGCAGCGAACAGCTTCGAGCGGGTGAGAATATACGAGCTCTGGTAACCGCCCCAGCTATGGCCCTGCAGCCCGATATGCTGGGGGTCGGCATAACCTAGCTCGATCACCTTCTTCACGGCGCTTTCAACGCAGTCCACGGCCGAACTGCCAGGTTTTCCGATTTCATAAACAACGTCCGGCTGCAGTACGAGATAGCCGTTCGACGCGTACGTCGAAATGTGCGGCCGATCGTCGTACACGGGCATCGAGAAAGTGTGATGCGTATTCGACATGATCTCGTAGAAGTACACGAGCATCGGATACTTTTTGCCTGGCTGATATCCGGCAGGCAGCGTGAGTGTGCCCTGGAGCTTTTTCCCCTTGCTGTTGGTGTAATCGATCAGGACTTTGCTGCCCCACGCGTAATCGCTGAGCTGCGGGTTGACATCGGTGACCTTGCGCGGCGAAGCAAAAGCCGTCGTCGCGACCCAGTAGTCGGGGAACTCCTTGAACGTCTGCTCCGTGAAGATGACGCGATCGGCCTTCTCGGCCTTTTGCGCCTGGCCGATCTGCTTGTCAGCCCAGACGAGCGACATCGGTGCCTTACCTAACGAGGCTGTCCAGTAACCCGTCTTCTTCGTGAACTCACCATACGCGGAGAGGAGGACTGGCTTCGTGAGGTCGATGCCCTCATCCTCCTCGCCTCCGAGGCCGGCGCCGAAAATGCCGCCACCGCCGCCGCGCCCGCCGCGTCCAGCGCGCCGGTCGAGCCTCACGACACGAAACTGTATCTGCTGAGTCGTACCGACGCGCTGGGTGAGATCGATCGCCTTGTCGCCGTCCAGCGACACGGCCCAGACGTCATACTTGTGATTGAGCAGGACATACTTGCCGTCCTTCGACCAACCGGCGACGCCGTAGGTCGGAAGCTCATACGGGTGATCGTCGTCGACATCGATGAAGCTGAGCTTCTCGC
The DNA here is from genome assembly GCA_035280125.1 of Gemmatimonadaceae bacterium. GTDB lineage: Bacteria > Gemmatimonadota > Gemmatimonadetes > Gemmatimonadales > Gemmatimonadaceae > AG2. The sequence continues at coordinate 4,442 of DATEGN010000458.1, forward strand.
CGTCATCGAGATCCACGGTCTTCATCGTCTCGAGGTTCACTGCCTTGACGTGCTTGTCCTTGAGGTAGAGGAACCATTTACTGTCCGGCGACGTTCCCATCGTGCGCACAATTTTCTTCTCGATCAGCGTTCGCTCACCCGTTTGGGTGTTCACGCGATAGTAGTCGGCGTGACTGCCACCCCAGGCGACCTCGCCGCGATAGGCGCTGTCGTCGCGGCCGACCGCCCAGGTTCCGTTAGCGGTCGGTGTCACCTGCGGCATGTCGTCACTGCCGAGCTTCACGAAGCGCTTCGTGGCGAGCACGATCGACGCGGGCGTCGTCGCGCGCCGGAGCTGCTGGATGCGGATCATCTGCACGGACTGCGGATCGGGATCCTTCCAGTGCCAAACGTCGACGTTTGCCTGAGGCTCCTCTGCTTTCGCTGGTTCGGCGTCCTGCTCCTTGATCCCGACAAACACACGAGAGCCGTCGCGGCTGAAGCGAGGAGATGAGAACTCGCTCAGAATCATCCCTTTCGGGAACGCGGCGTCCTTTGACGGATCGTACTCGACGCGTGCCAGCTTCGGCGTGCCGAGTTGCGACCAGGTGATGACAACGTTGTCGCGCTGCTTGCGATCGGGAGCCTTCGTGCCGCGAAGGACCGCCAGGTTCGAGCCGTCCGTGCTCCACTGGAGCTGATCGTAGATCTCCGAGGCGCCGTCGAGCATCTTCGTCTCGCCGCTCGCGAGGTCGATGAGGTACACGCCATTCCCGAGATGTTCGGCGGCGTCGAGCGTGTAGGCGAAAAGGCGCCCGTTCTCGTCGAAGTCGTATTGGTTCACGTTGCCGACGTTCCGGCTGGCGCCTGACGACAGCTCGCGAAGCAGGAGGTCAGCCCCGTCGTGTGTCGTGTCACCCGGCGCCTTGTTCGTCCGCACCGCGAGCCAGTGACCGCCTTTGGCGAACTTGAAGCTCGCAGCGTTAGGCACGTCGAACTTCGTGCCGGATTCGAGATCGAGCAGCTCGAACTTGCGCGCTGCCGCCTCGGTGTTCGCGCCGGGGGCGGCGCCACCGCGGCCGCCACGTCCACCACCCGGACCACCGCGCGCGCGTCCCTTCGCCGCCGGCGGGTTCAGGTAATAACCGACGAATCGCGAGTCGTCGGAGAATGCCGGACCATTCGCCGCGCCGCCACCGAAGCCGCCGCCGCCCTCACCGCGTCCTGCGGCCGGTGCGGTCCCGGCATTCGCGCTGTACACCTTGTCGCCGTCCAACTGCTTCACAAACAGCGTCGCGTCGCCATCATTGGGCTGGAGCGTATAGGTCATCCACTTCCCATCAGGCGAAATCGCGGTTGACGTGATGCGATTCCAGCGACCGTAGTCCGGCAGATTCAGAACTTTGAGCGCGCCGGGGTCCTTCCTGGCTGACGCTCCCTGCTGTGAGGGCGTACCGCTGTTGGATTGGGCTAGCGCGCTGGCGGAGAGGCCGAGGAAGGCGAATGCGAGCGTGGCTCGGCGCAAGGCGGCGAGGGGCAGTGGGCACGACATTTAGGCTCCGGGAGAGCGTAGGTGACGCCCAACTATACGCCGCGCGCCGCGCGACTGCTGGCCGCTGGAGTGCCCATCGCCAGACTTGCACTCAGAGCTCTCGACTCGCGCCCGACTGTTCCAGACTTGCGCTCTACTCTACCAAACAGGTCCTCGACGGATATCGGTTCACGCCGGGGTTGGTGATCAAGCGAGTTTGGGTTTCCAAACGGCGGCGTCGATAATCGACCATAGGTGGACCGCCCAGCCGAGCAGGATGAACCAGAGCGCCGCGGCGAGGCAAAACTGGAAGATTGCCATCAGGAGACGGCCCTGAAGCAGCTGACCGAGCCCTGGAATGAAAAGACTGCATAGCGCGGCGATGACGTTTCCGGCCGAGCCCTGACCTGACATGGTGGTGCCTCCGAGGGAGTGGGGAAGCGCGACGAGACGCGCCTGGAGCACTACGGGCACGAGGGCACGACGGATTCGTCGTTAGGCGCCGGTTTCTCCGTCTACGCCCCCGCGACGGGCGATTGCCCGTTTCATCCAGTCCGGCGCTGAGAGGGCGGCTACATCCGCTCGATTTACGCGGCGTCCGGCCAGCTCCCAATCGATCACCGGCGCTACCTCGTCGTCCGCGCTCGCGAGACTCGCGAGTGCGCGTTCCACGACCGGGGCACCGTCTGGCGCGACCATGCCAAATTCGACTTCCGCGCGACGACAGAAGCGCTCGTGTTTTGCCGCGCTCGCCGGATCATATTTGACGCCCGCGTTGTCGAGGCGCGCGTGCATCGCCTCGTGAAGGATGGTCGCGGCGACCTGCGTAGGCGTGAAATCGCGGTTGACGACAAAGGTCAACTCGACGAGGCAGATGCGCGTTTCGGGGAAATAGGCGCCGCGGCAGGGAAATCGTCGCACCTGAATCCGGGCGAAGTCGCGTCGCATGCGTCGAAAGTGCGACGGTTGGTATCGCTCGATGAGGCCGAGGGCGGCATCCAGGCGCGCGAATACGTCGTCGCTGTCGATATCCGGACGCGTATTGTTGAGCGTGACCGGAAGCCCGCGCACGTGACGATGCTCGGGAAGGTCGGCACCCGCGCGGCGCAGTAGGGTTTTTAGTCTGCTAAACATCTACTGAGCCGAAAGGAAGTTTGCTGCCTCGGCGGTGTCTGCAAAACTCTTCGACACCACAAAACCGTTCGAGTAGTGAAGCGTTAGACCGATTTGCTTCGGCTTCTCTCCCGCCGGACGGCCGAGTGGAGAAGGAGCCATGTTCCCAAGTATGCGAAGCGTCTCGGCGCGGGCGCCTTCGAGCGTGACGCCGGAAGAAACGAGCACCTGAGCAGCAATTCCCTTTTCTTCGGCCAGAAGTCCGAGTAGCAGATGTTCGGTGCCGACGTATGAGTGATTCAGCTCGCGCGCTTCCCACATCGCGAGCTCGAGCACTTTCTTCGCGCGCGAAGTATACGGAAGATCGAGCCCTGCCGTCGGGCTCGATCTTCCCCGTGTGATTATGGTCTCGATTTTCAGCCGAA
>DATEGN010000459.1:0-4345 GCA_035280125.1 Gemmatimonadaceae bacterium
TCGCCGTCGGCAACATGCCGATTGCTGCACTCGCGTCGCCCGATGGCAGATATCTGGTGCTCAGCCTCGCCGGGTGGCGCGAGCAGGGGATCGCGATCATCGATCGCCAGTCCCACGCGGTCGTACAAGAAGTCCCGCAACGCGGCGCATTTCTCGGTTTGGCGTGGAGCGCCGATGGCCGAACACTGTACTCGTCAGGCGGCGCGACTGACCTCGTGTACGTCTACGCGTGGACCGCTTCATCGGCACGTCCTGCGACGTTGGTCGACAGCATCGCCCTCGGACACGCCGACGGCAAGACGCCAGGCTCCCGCTATCCTGCAGGGCTCGCCGTTGGCGCGAATGGTCGCTCGCTCTACGTTGCCGAGAATCTCAGCGACTCGATCGCCGTCGTCGATTTGACGACGCGGCGCGTGAGCCAGCGCGTCGCCGCCGACGCCTACCCCTACGCCGTCATTGCTCGCGACGGAATCGTCTACGTGTCTGCGTGGGGCGCGTCGACCGTGAACGTGTTTCGCGCCGACAGCACCGGGCGTCTCACAGCCGAGCGGTCCATCGCGGTTGGACGCCATCCGTCCGCGCTCGTCTTCAACGCGGACGGGTCGCGTCTCTACGTGGCGAGCGCCAGCACCGATCGCATCGCTGTCGTCGATACGCGCGCGCGTCGCACGATTCGCTATTTACTCGATCCACCGCCGGGCGGTGTGCACGAGGGGAGCACTCCGAACGCGCTCGCGCTCTCGGCGGACGGCGCTCGACTGTTTGTCGCCGAGGCGGACGCCAACGCGGTCGCCGTCTTCGACCTCTCGACGGACTCCCTCGTTGGGCGAATCCCGACGCAGTGGTACCCGACCGCAGTCGACGTGCGTGGCGACTCGCTGTGGGTCGTGAACGGCAAAGGCGCGGGGAGCGGGCCAAATCCGGGTGGGCTACAGCCTAACGTGCGGCTCGCTGACGTCGATCCGCATTTATATACGCTCGGCCAGTTGAACGGCTCGGTGACGGTCAGCGCGGACGTGCGCGGCGCGCTGCTCGACGCGCTGTCGCGACGCGTCGCACATGCGAACGGATGGGATGTACCGCGCACTCTCCCGCGGCTGCAGTATCCAGCATTCGAGCACGTGGTCTACATCATCAAGGAAAACCGGACTTACGACCAGGTACTCGGCGATCTGCCGCAGGGCGACGGCGACACAGCCTTCATCTACTTTCCGCGTGCAGTTTCCCCGAACCATCACGCACTCGCCGAACGATTCGGCTTGTTCGATCGTTTTTTTGTGAACGCGGAAGTGAGCAATCAGGGGCATCCGTGGTCGACGTCGGCGTACGTGACCGATTTCGTGGAGAAGACGACGCCTGACGATTATCGGCTGCTGCGTCCGGAGCACGATGATGCCGGTGATGCGGACATGCCCGCCGCCGGGTTCCTCTGGGACGCTGCCGTGAAGAAGGGACTCAGCGTGCGTGACTACGGCGAGTACGGCGAGCCGGACCCGCGAACACCGCACGATTCCGGCGCGTTGCAGACGCGATCAGTCATCGCATCGCTCGCGCCGCACATGTCTCCGACATATCCGTCGTTCAACCTCACGATTCCGGACCAGCGGCGCGCCGACGCGTGGATCACCGAGTTTCGCGACTTTGAACGTACGGGGCGAATGCCAGCACTCGAGATCCTCCATTTGCCGAATGACCACACGGGTGGCGCGCGCCGAGGTCTGCCCACGCCGAAGGCCTACATGGCGGATAATGATCTCGCGCTCGGCAGAATTGTCGAAGCGGTCTCGCGATCGCGCTTTTGGAAGAGCACCGTGATCTTCGTCGTCGAGGACGATGCGCAGGATGGTCCCGATCACGTGGACTCGCATCGATCGGTGCTCCTCGCCGTATCGGCGTGGAATCGGCGCGGTGTATCGCATCGCTTCGTCAACACGACGGATGTTCTCGCGACCATCGAGGAGATCCTCGGGCTCGACGCGCTGTCGCACTTCGATCGGTTCGGCCGTCCGCTGCGCGAGATCTGGACTTCGGGGCCGGACCTGTCGCCATACGTAGCGCTCACGCCGGCGCAGCCGCTCTCCGAGCTGAACGTCGCGAGTGGAGCCGATGCGCAACGCTCGTCGCGGATCGATCTGTCACGTGCCGATCGCGTCAACGATGAGGAGTTTAGTCGCATCTTATGGCACAGCATCAAGGGACGAGCCGCGGCGTTTCCACTCAAGCATCGAGCTGCCGTTCAGGAGTACGTCCGAGCGCGGTGAGCGTGGTGATTCCGCGAACCTGCGCGACACGTGAGAGAGGCCGGCCGACCGCGCGCACCGCACTCTCCATGATCTGGATCGAGGCTCGTTAGGGCGGTACGGATGCAGGCGTAAGTTCGGCAAGTTGGATCATGATGGCGCTGCATCCGGCTTCGCTTCCCTTCGCGTGCACCTCACCGCGAGCGATCACTGCACCTTCGCCTGCGCGCACGGGCCGCCGGATACCGTCGGCGCCGGCAACCCAGGCGTCACCCGTCATGACGAGGAAGAGTTGGCCGAAGCCCGCCACGTGGGCGCCGATCGTGCCACCTGCTGCCAGGTGCACGGCGTAGACGTGTGCTTCACCGAAACCATCCGCGAGCGATTGCGCGCGGGCGCGCTGGCTCGCGTACTCCGTGATCGGCGCGGCGCGTTCGAGGCTGAAGTCGATGACGTGCATGGTGATCTCGCTTGGGAGCTGCCGAATGACAAATATTCGTCACTCGATCAACAATCTGACGGCACGTCGCTCGTCCGTGCTGCAATCGGAAGGCCCAGAGCGATCAGGTCTCGGCGCAAGCGATGAGCATCGATGAAGCGCACAGCGTGAAGCCCGACGTCCGTGGCGACGGCCACGTTTCGGGGCGAATCGTCGACGAAGACCGCGCGCGAGGGTGTGATGTCGAATCGTGTCAACAGCCGATGAAAGATCACCGGGTTGGGCTTGACGAGCTTCTCCTCACCAGACACGACGATGCCATCGAACCAGTCGAGGAAGGCAAAGCGTTTGCGCGCGACAGGAAATGTCTCGTGCGACCAATTAGTGAGGGCATAGAGCCGTAGTCCCAGCGCCTTCAGTTCTTTCAGCAGTTGCACCGAGTCAGCCATCTCGCCGCTCAGCATTTCCGGCCAGCGCTCGTGGTATGCGGTGATCATTGCCGCGTCGGCAGGATGCCGTGCGATCAGATCGGCAACGGCCTCGCGCCAGGGCCGTCCGGCGTCCTGTTGCTCGTTCCATTCCTGGGAGCAGATCTCGGAAAGGAATCGCTCCATTGCCTCGGCGTCGTCGAACAGTTGGCGGTACAGGTACCGGGGATTCCAGTCGAGCAGAACGCCACCGAGATCGAACACGACGACGTCGATCGATGTCGACTCTATCGAAGCGTGCCGGCCGTCATCATCGCGACGTGTGTCGTTACTCACTCTGGCGTTGCTCCGGCTGAAGCCCTGGTGTCAAGAATTGGATCATCAGGGAATTTAGGGAAACGCGACAGCTCGAGACCCGAGAGTTCAGATGTCAGCTCCGGCCTATTCCTTGGGGTCGGCGGGCATTTCACCCAGGCTGGCGAGCCAAGACGCGAGAGACGAGCAACTGTCTTCTTTTTCATAGCGCGGTTGCGGATTGAAGGTGGTGTGTTGAGTTCCAGCGCTGTCCTGTGCGGAGCATGTGATTGAGGATCGTCAGCAGTTTTCGCATACACGCCACGAGCGCCACCTTCTTCGCCTTTCCTCGAGCCAGGAGCCGCTGATAGTAGGCTTTGACCACGGGGTTACGACGCGCAGCCACTAACGCCGCCATGTACAGCGCCGCCCGGACACTGGCGCGCCCACTGTAGATCGCGCGCTTTCCCCGCCACGTGCCCGAGTCGCGATTGAGGGGAGCAATCCCGACCAGCTTCGCGATCGCGCGCCGGTTGAGTTGACCCAGCTCCGGCAATTCCGCGACGAGCGTGCGCGACACGACCGGCCCAATGCCCGGTGCGCTCTGCAGGAGATCATCGCGTTCCCGCCAGACGGGACTCTCCCGAATCATGCGGCCGAGCTCCGTGTCACTCATCGCTAACTCGCGATCGAGATAGGCGATATGCTTTTTCAAGCTCTGCTTAATGGGCCGGGTTCGCTGGCCGACGTGCTGCGCCAACCGATTGCGTTCCGCTTGACGCATCTCGAGGAGCTGTCGGCGACGCGTCAACACCGCTTCGAGCTCGCGCGCATGCTCATCAGGCAGGGCCCGCACGGGCGGCTGCACGCGTTCGCCGAAGAGCGCGAGCACCTGCGCATCGATGCGATCAGTCTTTGCTAATTGTCCCGTCGCCTTGGCGAAC
>DATEGN010000460.1:0-9121 GCA_035280125.1 Gemmatimonadaceae bacterium
CATGATCGAGCCCACCGAAAGCGAGTCGAAGCCGGAGCTCGATCGCTTCTGTGACGCGCTCATTCAGATCCGCGAAGAGATTCGCGAGATCGAGCTCGGCATTGCGGACCGAAGTGACAATGTTCTGAAGAATGCCCCGCACCCTATGACCCGCATCATTAGTGACTCGTGGTCGCACGCGTACGGGCGCGAGCGGGCGGCCTTCCCGGCACCGTGGACACGAGCCAACAAGTTCTGGCCATCTGTTGGGCGAGTGGAGAGCGCATACGGTGACCGAAATCTCGTGTGCTCTTGCTTGCCGACGGACGCGTACGCGGATGTGGTCGCGGAAGCGGAATCGTAGTGGTGGTTGGCTGTTAGTGGTTGGTAAGAAAAGGAAGGCCCGCGCTGCGCGCGGGCCGTTTCTTTGGACCAACCCTACCAACCACCACCATCACTCGCCCAGTCTTGTTGCGTACTCCGCAGCTCCGAGCAGCTCGTCTCGCTCACCCGGGTTACGGAGGCGGACCTTGATCATCCAACCATCGGAGTAGGGGGAGGTGTTGACGAGAGCGGGCTCTTTGTCCAACCGGTCGTTTACCTCGACGACCTCTCCGCTGACTGGCGCGTAGAGCTCGGACACTGCCTTGACTGCTTCGACAGTTCCGAAGACATCGTGCTTTCCGAAGGTGGTTCCAATTTGCGGGAGCTCGATGAACACGATGTCTCCCAGCTCGCCTTGCGCGTAATCCGTGATGCCGACGGCGAAGACGTTCTCTTCTTCGGTGGGCTTTACGTACTCGTGCTCCTCGGTATAGAGGAGATCCTTCGGAATCTCAGACACTTGGATTGTTGGAGGTTGCGGGCGGAGTCTAGGCGTGCAGGCTGGTGCCGGCAAGCCCAGATGCCTGAAGGTTGGTCTGCGGGAACTGAAGGACTCGTCTTCGCGGGTTCGCCGGGCTACGCCCCTAAACGCAAACCTCCGACTCCTGTAAAAGCTGCGCCCAAACTTCCGCCACTTGCTGCTCCAGGGCGTTGAGCGTGCTCGCGTTTTCGAGAATGAAGTCCGCGCCAGCGCGTTTGAGCTCTGCTGGCATCTGGGCGGCAATCATGTCCATCGCCTCGGTCTCACGCAGGCCACGGTCGCGAACGAGGCGCTCGAGCCGCAGCGGGCGTGGGGCGTCGACGAGCACGATGCGGTCGAAACGTGGTGCCATGTGCTTCTCAAAAAGAAGCGGGATGTCGCAGACCACGATCCGATCGCCACGCTGCCGAGCCTCGTCGAGCAGCCGCTGACGCAGCGCTTCGACCTCGGGGTGGACGAAATCGTTCAGCTCCTCGAGTTGCTTTGCGTCGCTGAAGACGGTTCGGCGTAACGCCGCGCGATCCAACTGCTTATCCAGTCCAACGATCGACGTACCCCAGCGTTCGACGATTTTCTCATACGCAGGAGTGCCGAACTCGACAGCTCGTCGCGCGAGGACGTCGGCATCGATGATCGTCGCGCCCCGCTCAGATAAGAGCTGAGCGACTGTCGATTTACCGCTGCCGATATTCCCTGTCAGACCGATGACCAGCATCTCTCATCCCCTCCGCCAGTGATCCCTACCCCCACCCCTCGCGCGCCAAGGTAGGTTTTATGCGCCCATGCGTCAACGCCGCGACCGTTAGGGAACGGTTGGCGGCGTTGCGCCGATTCATAACGCATCCGTCGAACCGAGGGGATCTCCAGTGACGAAGGACTCGACCATCAATCGCCGGGCAAAGCCGCCGGCCACCCCGATGGAGCAGCGGCAGGCCGTCGACGGGCGTCGTACTACCGAGCCAGCTGGCGACGAAGGCTGGGATCTCGACCCAGGCGCCGTAAGCGCCGAGTACGCGGCCATGGTCTCACGGCAGCTTGCCTTGCTGGGCGAGGACCCCAGTCGCGAAGGTCTCCTGAAGACTCCGGCTCGGGTCGCCAACGCGATGGCCTGGCTGACGCGCGGCTACACCGAGCGCGTCGAGGACGTCGTTGGGGACGCCTTGTTCGAGGAAGAACATCGGAACATGGTGATGGTGCGCGATATCGAGCTGTACAGCCTCTGCGAGCACCACATGCTGCCGTTTTTCGGAAAGGCGCACGTCGCTTATATCCCAAACGGCCGCATCGTCGGCTTGTCGAAGCTGCCGCGGATCGTCGAGGTATTCGCTCGCCGCCTGCAAGTGCAGGAGCGACTCACCGAGGAGATCGCCGGGGCTATAGAACGAGTTCTCGAACCAGCTGGCGTCGGCGTCGTGATCGAGGCGTATCACCTGTGTATGATGATGCGCGGTGTCGAGAAGCAGAACTCGAAGACTATCACAAGCGCTGTGCGGGGCTCTTTCCGGGACGACGCGAGAACGCGCGCGGAGTTCCTCTATCTGGCTCACGGACGGGACGTGTTTGCGCCGTGAACGCTGTCATCCCGAGGAGCGAAGCGACGAGGGATCTGCTTTTTGCATGCGCCTAGCAAAAGCGGATCCCTCGTCGCTTCGCTCCTCGGGATGACGGTACAGCGGCAGCTGTTCTTCGTCCTTTCGCGGTACCGAATGGCATGACCGGCATCGCGCCTCGTAGGTCTCCGCGCTTCCGACCATGATCGTAGGTGAGTCATAACGCGCCGGGCGGCCGCCGATGAGCCGCTGATTGCGGCTCGCGGGATTTCCGCACTGGACGCAGATCGCGTGCAACTTGTCCACGATCTCGGCGACCGCGAGGAGTTGAGGCATCGCCCCAAAGGGTTCTCCCCGAAAATCAGTATCCGTCCCCGCTACGATGACCCGAATGCCACGGTCGGCGAGCGATGTCGCAAGCGGCACGATGGAGGAGTCGAGAAACTGCGCCTCGTCGATCGCGACGACTTGTGTATCGTCGTCCACGGAGCGCGCGATCTGCTCGGGTGTGTCGACGGGCACGGCTTCGACGTGCCGGCCATCGTGACTCGAGATTTGGTAGATCCCGGCATAACGCTCGTCGAGGTGTGACTTGAAGACTTGCACCTTGTGCCGCGCGATGATCGCGCGACGCACACGTCGAATGAGCTCTTCACTTTTGCCACTGAACATCACGCCGCAGATGACTTCGATCCAACCACCACTGCGGCTGAAGTGCAGATCTGATATCACTCGGGATCTCCGGAATGCGGAGGACGTGCGGACCGATCGGCACCGCGCTCACCGGAGTCACGGTTGTTCCGATCGCGACCGACGTCGCGACGCATTCCAGAGTCGCGTCGTGGACCACGATCGGCAAGTCGTCCGCCGCGAGGTGCGCCCGGACGCCCGCTCCGCTCCTGATCCACCCGGGCGACAACGCGACGCCCACGAATCGTACTCCCCGTCAGCTTCGAGATGACGCCATCGGCGACGTCACTCGCAATCTCCACGAGCGTGTGGTTCTCGCGAATGTCGATCTTCCCGATCTGGGCGCTCGTTATGTTCGCCTCGTTGGTGATGGCCCCCACGAGATCGCCCGGGCGCGCATTGTCCATCGCACCGACGTTGATGAAGATGCGTGTCATCGGCGCTGATGGCGGTGGCCCGCCTACGCCAGCATGCGACGCGCGACCCTCGGTGGCTTTTGCCCGGGCGGCGTCACGCTCGAACCGCGCTTGCTCGAGAAGGCGCAGCGTCGCGGCGGCGATCTCAATGCCGTCGTAGCTCTCCAGCAGCGGCTCGAGGGCAAGAAGCTCGCGCGCGAAAGCGCCGGACGAGAGCACCTCATGCAATTCGCCGCGCAGGATTTCCTCGCGACTGCGGGCACGAAGTCCCGCCTCGGAGAGGGTGAATGGCGCTACGGGCGCGCCGGCGGCGAGTACCCGTAAGCTGGCCAGTAGTCGCGGCTGGACGAGCGCGACGACACGACGAGGCTGTGTTCCAATTGCTTCGCGAAGCTCTTCGCGTGAGGCAGGAATGTCGAAGAGTACCACAACGTCAAGCTCTCCCGCTCCAGCGGCGCGGGCGACGCGGACGCCCTGGCCCTCAGGTGCTCCGTCGTGGAGATAGCCGAGTGCTCGCAGCAGGTCGTGAACCTCACGCTCGCTCTCGTCGTTGCGCACGTACACGATGCCGTTGGCGGGATCGATATCGTCGAGCAGTCGTCGCAGCGCCGGTAGACGCGATGCCAAGCCAACCGACACGTACTGCAAGCCGATCGCGAGCACCGCTGGCTCGCCTGTGGGAGGAGTGACGCGGCGCGCGCGTCGAGCATACCGCTCGATGATTTCCTCGACATCGGTATTGATCTCGTTCGCAACGACGATCCGCGCCGCTTCCTTGGGAATCTCGGCCATCAGTGTTTCGAGCATGCTCTCCTCGCCGCCCGCAATCAGCTCGTCCACCCAGGCGAGGACGACGCAGCGTACCTGCTGGAGCTTGAGAGACGATCCTTGCACGAGCGCGAGCAACTCGGGTGGAGCGCCGGCAACTACCTGAACGCCCGGCGCGCCGCCGACACCGCGCAGCAGTCGCGCAGCGCGTCGTGCCGCAGTTGCCGCGATCGCGCGCACCGGACGGCTTCCGGCGAGCCGAACGACTGACGCTGAGGCGCTCGCTGCAGCTTCGGCATCAGCGCACACGATCAGCAGCTGGACGTCGGGGAGCGCGTCATCGATACGGTCGAGCACAGGAGCGACGACATGCGCAAGCGACGCCCAGTCGTGGGGCATTTGATAAACAACATTCTGCCCCCGCGTTACGGCGGGCTCTTTTGACTCGTGATCCAATTCGGCCTCGACTGCGCTCTGGCCACGCAGGACGTGGCACCCCGACCTGACGGTCCCTAGTATTTCCGGGCCGACAAGTATAGCGGTGTTCGGAACACCAACCAAATCGATCGTAGATTCCGCAACGACCGCGCCCCACGCTCATTTAGCTGACGATGTCCGCACGCTATTCGCCTTCCGTCAATGTTGCCGATCTCGAAGAGTCGGCGACGATCGCTGTGTCCGCGCGCGCTAAAGCGCTGCGCGCCGCCGGTCGAGCCGTCATCGACCTCGGCGCGGGAGAGCCGGACTTTTCGACGCCGTCGTTCATCCGAGAGAGCGCCAAGCGTGCGATAGATGGGGGTGCCACGCGTTACACGCTTGTCGAGGGCATTCTTCCGCTCCGCCAAGTAATCGCGGAGCGCGCCAACGAGCGGCTCGGCGAGGATGTGATCTCGCCGACTGACGTCGTCGTCTCGACGGGCAGCAAGCAGTCGTTGTTCAACAGCTGCTTCGTTCTCTTCGGCAGCGGCGACGAAGTGTTGGTGCCGACGCCGGCATGGACGAGTTATTACCAGATGCTCACGCTTGCTCGCGCTCGGCCAGTAGTCGTCCGCGGCAGGCGTGAGAACTCGCTCAAGATCACTCCACACGACCTCGAGCAGGCAGCGACGCCGCGGACGCGCGGCGTGATGCTCAACTCGCCGACCAACCCCACGGGCGCGGTGTACTCGCTCGACGAGCTTCGCGCGATCCTGAGCCTGGCAGCGTTGCGCGGCTGGTGGGTGGTGAGCGACGAGATTTATCGCGAGATCAGCCACGATTGGCCGGCCGCGTCGCTGCTCGACGCCGCGCGAGGCGAATCGGTTTTGCGCGAGCGTCTCGTCGTCGTTGACGGGGTAGCAAAGGCATACGCGATGACCGGCTGGCGCATCGGCTGGTCGATCGCGCCGCGCGAGGTTGCGCGCGCGATGTGTGCGCTTCAGTCGCACACAACCTCGAACACGAGCACGATCAGTCAACACGCCGCGTTATGCGCGTTGTCGTCACGCGATCAATCGCAGGCCGCGATCGCAACAATGGTTGCGGAGTTCCGCCGCCGCCGCGATGCGGCGACAGAGCTGCTGCACGCGGCGGGTGTAGACTTTATAGAACCGAAGGGAGCGTTCTACCTTTTCATCAGAGTGCCGGAACGCGAGAATGATCCCGAAGCTGGTAGCACGTTTGCGCGCGAGCTCCTCGACTCGCACGACGTCGCCGTCGTGCCCGGAGCCGCGTTTCGGACTCCCGACTGGATTCGAATGTCCTACGCGGCGCCGATGGAGGACGTGCTCGAAGGAGTGCGAAGAGTCATCTCTGCTTTGGCCAGTCGAGGGAAGTGAGCTGGAAGAGCCGCTCTTATTAGATCCGCCGCTAGGGGTCCGTAGATCCGCTCTTCTACACCTTCGGCGCCCTACGAGAAAGGAGCTCTCCTCCACTCTCCGTGCACATGTAATCGTCCTCGATGCGCACTCCCCACATCCCCGGCATATAGATCCCGGGCTCGACGGAGAACACGTACCCGGATTCGAGCTGCTTTGTGTTTCCCTCGACCATCCACGTCGGTTCGTGGCCGTCCATTCCCATGCCGTGCCCTAACCGGTGGGTGAAGTACTGGCCGTACCCGCCCTTGGTGATTACGGCCCGCGCGGCGCGGTCGATTTCTTGAGCCGGAACGCCAGGACGTACGGCCGACATCGCTGCGTCCTGCGCATCGTGAACGAGGTTGTACACTTCGCGGAAACGGGCCGGCGGCGCGTCGCCGAACCAACGCGTGCGCGTTATGTCGGAGGTATAACCTTGGAACTCCCCGCCGGCGTCGATGAGCACCACCGTCTGAGGGGCGAGCTTCGTCCCAACCGTACCGCCGTGCGGCAGTGCGGATTGCGCACCGAACTGCACGAGCCCGCCACCGTCGATGCCGCGCTTCGCGTGCTCCTCAGCAACGATCTTGGCCACGTCGCGGTCGCGCATGCCAACCTCCAGCCGATCGAAGGTTGACGCAATCGAGTCCTCGGTGATCTCAATCGCGCGACGCATTCGCGTGATCTCTTCCGGCATCTTCACGAGACGCAGTTGCTCGAAGACGCCGCTCCCGTCGATCAGCTTCAGGTCCGGCAGCGCGCGAGCGATCGCCATCGCCGTCCAGTAGTCGGTCTTCGGCTCGACCACGATGCTCAGCGGATCCTCCGCTCCGGATTCACGAATCGCGTCACGAACAAGCGCGAATGGATCGGCTTGCTCCTCCCAGCCACGAATGGGAGCGTCGATGCGGGAGCCGCGACGCACTCGTTCCACCTCGAAGGACGGAGCAATGAAGACAGGAGCCCCGTTCACCGGAAGCAACAGCGCGATCAGACGCTCGCTTCGACCGTAGTTGCTACCCACAAGGTAGGTGAAATTTGTCGCGCCACTCGTCGCCAGCAACAGTGTACCGCCAGCGTCACGAGTGAGCTGTCGTGCTCGGTCGAGCCGGCGTGCATAGACCGAATTGTCGAGCGGAGGAATTGGCGCGTAGCTCGATTTGACGGTGATGTTCGTCTTCGGAAGCGTCGGTACGCGCGGCGCGGCGAGTGCGTCACGACTCTCGTTCACGATATGCCCAAGGTCGAGAGCTGCGCCGGCCCCGAGCAGGGAGACCGAGGAGACGAAAGATCTGCGTTTCATACGCGAGTCCGATTGAAGCGAGAGGGGAAGGGCAGCCGAGCACACAACTAGCGGGTCAGGGCTGGGGCTATATCTTAGCAGCGCCCCGCCGGTGCGTGGAATATCACGTTCGCCGAGCGCCGCACTCCAGTCCGTTTTTCAAAAATGACACGGGTCGTGCGCTTTCGTATACGCACGCGCTACATAGACCACTCAAATTCGCGACCGACAAGGAGAGCCAACGTGAATATTGCCGTCCAACTCGAGCCAGCGAACGGCACGCCTCCCGAAGTCGAGTACAAGTGGGACGCCGACACTGACATTCTGTCGGCGCAGCTGAAGACGCGCACCATCGGCAGCGGCATGTCGGGCTCCGTCGAGGTCGAGGGAAAAGACGGCTCGTGGATCATTCTCGATGTCGCCGAAGGGCGCATCAACGGCGTCGAGGTTGCCGTGTGGCCAGACGTGCGCAAGCTGCCTACGCTTGCGCCGCCTAACCAGGTCGAGGACGCGCGCGTGATTCTGCCGTCGCGACGCTCGCAACCGAACATCGCGGCGGTGGAGGTGGATACGCCGCTCGTCGCCGAAGCCGACAGTACCGAGCGCGTCATTCACTTCAAGCTCGGCAAAACTCGTGAGGCGCGCACCGTGCGTGTGGGTCGCGACCTGTTGCTGGATGTCGATCGACAGAGCCAGATCGCGGGTGTGTGGTTGTTGAACGTTCCTCCATTCCCAGACGGCATGGCGCGTCTCGACGAGCTCTGAGCAGGTCGTGATCACGACTATCGTCTTGATTCGCGTCGAGCCGCCGATGATTCCCAAGGCGGCTCACATGCTGGCAGGCGTTGACGGCGTCACGGAGGTCTACTCGGTGTCAGGCGAGTGGGACCTGGTGGCGATCGTGCGCGTGCCGCAGTATGACGACATAGCGAAGGTCGTCACCGAAGTATTTCCAACCGTACCAGGAATTCAGCGCACGCAGACGCTCACGGCGTTTCGTGCGTACTCGAAGAACGATTTGCAGCAGGCGTGGGATATAGGGGTCGAATGACCCTTCATGTCATCCCTCGTCGCTGCGCTCCTCGGGATGACAACTACAGCCCGTGTCTGATCGCACTGGCGACTACATAGCTGGGCTCTTCGCCCGCGAAGACGAGCTGCTCGCCTCGTTGCGCGAGGAAGCGGATCGTACCGGTCTGCCGCCAATCGCGGTGTCTGCAGACGAAGGGCGACTTTTGCAAGTTCTACTCAAGTCGATTCGTGCGCGGCGCGTGCTGGAAGTCGGCACGCTTGGCGGCTACTCCGCCATCTGGATGGCACGCGTCCTTCCCGACGACGGCGAGCTTGTCACGATCGAGATCGAGCCCAAACACGCCGAGTTCGCGCGTCGGTACATCGAGCGAGCCGGACTGGCGGATCGAGTGGACATTCGGATCGGTCGTGCGCTCGACGTTCTCCCCAGCTTCGATGGCGAGCAGTTCGACGCGGTCTTCATCGACGCCGACAAGGAGCCAATGCCCAACTATTTCGAGTGGGCACTCCGGCTGCTCCGCCCCGGAGGTCTCGTCATTGCCGACAACACTTTATGGGGCGGCAAGGTCTACGACGACGCCGAACAGGATGAAAAGACGACGGCCGTTCGTGAATTCAACCGGCGCATGGCGACGGATCCTCGGGTTATGTCGATCCTCGTCCCGACGCATGACGGAGTAGCCATTGGGGTTGTGCGGTAG
>DATEGN010000461.1:0-2290 GCA_035280125.1 Gemmatimonadaceae bacterium
TCGGCGACGACGCGTCGACGAAAGACGCGCACATGAGAGCTCGCATGCGGCTGCGAGAAGACGATCCCGCGTACCCGGCGAGCTGATCCCGGCAATCGAAATCGTCGCACGCTCGCCGAGGGCCTCCTCGGATTTTGCGTCGGCCGCGACGAGAACGACATGGGACTCGAGCGATCGAAGCCGATCGACGCCGTCGAGCATCGATTCGTCAACGATGACGATGGCGGCCTCCCCGTCGCTGGTTCCAGACGCGAGCAACTCGTGCACCGAGCTGCTCCCCTTTTCGGTCGGGCTCCAACGATTCGGCGGGCTCGAAGCGTTCCGATAGACATGACAAGCGAACGCATTCGGTCCACGATCACCTGGCATGGCCGTCCTCGATCAATGCTGACGGGGTCCTTCAGGTGAATGGCGCGTGCCCACCGCCCCGCGTGATATCACGGGTCGCGTCGGTATTTGGTCCAATGTCAGGATCGTCGCCTATAAGTAGCCGCGCTTGAGCAGGAACCGCCCCGCTTTGGGGTAATAGCGATCCGCCGGGAGCTCCCAGCCTAACGTGTCCGCGAGCCGATCGTACGTGTTGAACAGGAACGCGACGTAAAGCGCATCGACGATGGCCTCGCGCGTTGCGCCCGCATCGAGTACCGTCTGGATGTCGCGGGCCGAAAGCGAATCTGGCGCGAGGGTGAGTTTCTCGAGGAGTCCCAGCATCGCTCGGAGCCGCTCGCTGATCGGGGCCGTTCTATAGTCGGCGAGCACCAACTCCGTCACGCCATCGCCTAACGCCGCCTCCGCGACCGCGGAGTGGGCATTCGTTCAAAAGACGCATTGATTGCGTCGTGACACGAATGCCGCAAACATCTCGCGCTCACCCACCGACCACACCGACGGCCCGCGCATCACCTGTTGCGTGAGCTGTGAGAACGGTCGGCCGAAATACTCCTTGCGATAGAGGAGCGTCCGAACGACACCAGGCGCGTGCCCAGCCAAGATGCGCATCGCGGCGAGCCTGAGCTTGTCGCCGAGAGAATGACCGCGATGGACGCGCGTCAGTCTCATGGCGTATCCTTCGTGTTTCCGAGAGCCTCGAGGCCCGCCAGGAGCCGCTTGCGCGAGGCACCCAACGCAGCGCTCACGATGATCTCGAACAGCTCATCGTCGTTGTATCTCTTCTGCAACGCGGCGAGGTCCTCGTCGGTCACTGCGTATGCCCGATCGTGAATCTTGTCGATCAGAGGCAGCAGCTCGGCCGGCAGGTCCTTTCGATCTGCCGCGGCGTGCCGGATCGCGTGTTCCGTCTCGCCGGGCCCATCGAGAACGCGCTCGAGCACTTGATCGCGCAGCCTCGCGTGAGGGTCTTGCATAGGCCGATTATGACCAGGGATTGGAGTGCATGGAAGGACTCAGCCGGCAATCTTTGCGCCTTGCCAAGCTCCCGTCCCCCGCCGAGGTTAGGCGCTGTGCGAGCCGCCCCGCCCCCTCCTCTTGCGCGACCAAATCTTCACTCGCTCCGACGCGAGCTCGGCGTCGGCGCGCTCACCGCCCTGGTGATTGGCGAGGTCGTCGCCGTCGGGATTTTCCTGACACCAGCGACGATGGCGCGCACGCTTGGCTCGCCTTTCTGGCTGCTCATCGTCTGGTTGATCATGGGCGTGATGGCACTGAGCGGAGCCTTGTGCTACGGCGAGCTGGCCGCGCGGCTGCCGCAAGCTGGCGGCGGTTACGTGTACCTGCGCGAGGCGTACGGCCGCGCTGTCGCCTTTCTCTACGGTTGGAAGTGTTTGCTCGTGATGGATCCCGGGATCACCGCGGCGTTGGCCGTCGGACTCGCCAGCTACGTGGGCTACATCGCCCATCTGTCCGCGCTCGGCGAGCGGCTGGTTGGCATCGCTGCGATCGCGGTCGGCGCACTCGTCAGCATGAGCGGCATCTCGTTCAGCGCGCGAGTGATGCAATGGCTCACCGCGTTCAAGCTCGGTGCGCTGGCACTGATTGCGGTCCTCGCGTTCTCGTTAGGCGCCGGCCGCTGGACGAACTTTTTGCCGTTGGTCGCGCAGCGCGCCGGATCTGATTCCTTGCCTGGCGCGCTCGCGCCGGCGCTCGTCGGCGCCTTTTTTGCCTTCGGCGGGTGGTGGGAGATCGGCAAGCTCGCGGGCGAGGCGCGGGATCCGGAGCGTACACTGCCACGCGCGCTCGCGTTCGGCGTCGTCGCGGTGACCGCCATTTACGTGGTGACAACCGGGGTCTTTCTCTATCTCGTCCCACTCGAGCGGGTGACATCGAGCGAGGC
>DATEGN010000462.1:0-5641 GCA_035280125.1 Gemmatimonadaceae bacterium
GCTCTCCTCGGCGAAGCCTGGTCGCTCGTTAGGCTCGGCCGCGGCGGCGAAGCCCGCCCGCTCGCCGAAACGCTGCTCGGGCAGGAACCCGAGGATATCGAAACACTCATGCTCGCGGCAACGGCGCGGAGTGACGCGGGCGATCCGGCGGCGGCGCTCGCCGCGCTGGAGACCGCTCGTCGCGTCGCGCCCGTTCGCGCCGACGTTCAGCAGAAAATTGGTGACATCGCACGTTCCCTCGGCGACTTCGACGGCGCGATCAGCGCCTACCGTCACGCGCTACAGCTCGATCAGGATTTCGCCGTGGTGCGCTACCAGCTTGCACGGCTGCTCACCGAGAAGGGCTCGCTCAAGGAAGCCGAGCAGGAGTTGGTTGCGGCGCTCGACGCCGTGCCGACGTATGCCGAGGCGACGCTCGAGCTCGCGGCATTGCACCGCCAGGTCGGGCGCGCTGGCGACGCATTGCCCCTCCTCATCGATCTTCTGCGACGCGATCCGTATCACTTCGACGCCCTCATTGCGTTAGGCGAGACCCTCCTCTCGGTTGGCCGCAAGCGAGATGCGATTACCGCGTTCACGCGCGTACTGCGCTTCGACCCGATGCATGTCGGCGCGCTCTATCACGAAGGCGCGCTCCTGGTTGAGCAGAAGAGATATCGTGAAGCGATCGCCCGCTGGGAGCGAGTCATCGCCCATGCGCCGGCGAGCGAGTACGCGAAACGCGCCAAGCGAGAGATGCGGACTGCCGCAGATCTGGCGCGCATCTTCGGCGATCGCACGACCAACGACAAGAAGGCGAGCCGCACGAGCGGCCCGACTTCGACGGCAACGCGGAGCTGAGCCATGGCGATCGAAGGACCGCTCCGCGAACTGGGGATCCACGATGTCTTCCAGCTGCTCGACCTGAGCCGGAAGACGGGTGTGCTGCGCGTTGCATCGGAGCTTCGTGACGACGAAGGCGTGGTTCACTTCGATTCCGGACGAGTCGTCCACGCGCACGTGAAATCGAAGGCGGTACCCCTCGAGCTCACGTTGCTGCAGGCGGGCAAGATATCGAAGGACGATCTCGAGTCGGCACGCGCGAAGCGCACCAACGGCCGTGCCGACGCCGACATTGTCGATCTCCTCGTGGAGGGCGGCGCCGTCACGCCGAAAGAGATCGAGCGCCAACTGCGCATGCAGATCGAAGGCGTCGTCTTCGAGCTGATGTCGTGGCGAGAAGGATTCTTCTCGTTCGAGGAGCGCGCCGCATCCGATCTCGCGTCGTCGCGCGAGGCCCGCATTCGGGTTTCGACCGAGTCGCTGCTGATGGAAGGCGCACGGCGCATCGACGAGTGGTCCCGTATCGCGGACAAAGTCCCGAGCCTGGCCGTTGTGCCACTGCTCGCGCCGGTGCGCGACGACAGTCAGGCGTCACAGCTCGACCTCCTCCCATCCGAGTGGGAGGTGCTGTCGATGATCGATGGAACGCGCGATCTGCTGGTGATCGCACGAACGTTGGGTCGGGCCGAGTTCGAGATCGCGCGCGTCGTCTATGGCCTCGTGACGACAGGCGTCGTCGAGGTGCGTGCACCGGATCAGGCGACACAACCATTCGAAACGACTGTCGCTGCCGAACCAGCGCTCGAGCAAGCGCGCGCCGCGCTCGTCCGGGGTGCATGTGAGGAAGCACTAAACATCGTTCGCGGGCTCCTCGCGAAGGAGCCGTCGAACACACCGGCACGATTGATCGCGGCCCGCGCGCTCGCGATGCTCGGGCGGCGCGATGAGCTCGTGGACGAGTTGCGTCGCGCCGTTCGTGCGGATCCGCTCACCCCCGAAGTGCATCTCGAGCTTGGCTTCGCTGCTGCCCGCACCGGCGATTTCGCCACGGCACGATCGAGCTGGGAGCACTACGTGCGCCTTGCGCCAACCGGCCCGGAAATCGGGCGCGTTCGCGCGGCAATCGAGTCGTTGACGAAGCTAATGCACGTCCTCGAGGCGCACGCGGAGGCCGCCCATGGCTGACGACGTTCGGCGCTGGAGCGACGAGCTCGCACGCGATCCCGGCAGCCTCGTGTTTCTTCCGCTCGGAGAAACGCTGCGACGCCAAGGGCAGCTCGATCTCGCGTTGAAGATCGCGATGCGCGGATTGGAGCGCCACTCCCACAACCCGGACGCGCACGACTTGCTCGCGCGAATTGCGGTCGATCGCGGCGAGCTGCAACGCGCGTTCGACGAGTGGGACGTGGTCCTGCGCCTAACGCCGGAGCACGTCGGCGCCCTCAAAGGAATGGCTTTCGTTCGCTTTCAGCAGGGCAATACAGCGGAAGCCGAAGAGTATCTGCAGCGTGCTGCCGAGCGAAATGGCGGCGGTGACGCCGAAGTGACCGCAGCGCTGGCGAACATGCGGGGCGCGGGACGCGAGACGCGGGATGCGGGACGGGGGATGCGCGAAGCGGGACGCATGGTGCCGGACGCGTCGGAAAACGGCGCGCACTCCTCACGCCACACCACGCACCCCGCGCACGCGCTCTTCGCCGAGATTCTCGGGGAGCACGAGCAGACTGCCTTGTTGCTCGACGATCAGGGACTGGTTCTCGCGGGGATTTACGTCGACGGAGATGGCAATGACGTCGGCGACGAAGTGGGCGCGGAATTGAGCGGCGTAACTGATGCTGCACGCCGTGCCACGAAGCATCTCGGTATTGGCGAGTGGAAAGCAATCATCCTCGAGACCGAGGTTGCGGTGGTGACGATGGCGCCATCTGCGTCCGATGGCCTGCTCGTCGTCGCAGCCTCGCGGTCGACGCCCATCGGACTCGTAAGGCGCGCGCTCGACCGGTGTCTCGAGCGCGCTCGCCAGTGGTTGGAGGCCGGGCGATGAAAGGCAGCCCTTTCGCCTCGGTGCTCGCGTCGCTGACTCGCCAGCGCGGTGTCCGAGCGAGTCTCGTCGTCGACGAGAGCGATGGAATCGTGATCGATTCGAACCTGCAGATCGGTCAGGACGGCGACCGTGTTGCGGCGCTTGCGGCGTCGCTCTATCGCAAGGCGCGGTTGTCTGCCGACGCGGCCCATCTCGGCACCGCGACGTTCATGCAACTCGAGGCAGAACGCGGCCGAATCTGTGCCGCAGGACGCAACGACCTCGTCCTCGTAGTAGTCGCCGACCCGGCGGCGAATATCGGTATGATCCGGGTGGAAATGATCAAAGCAGCCGGAGGTCTCCCATGAGCATCACGGCGGTCGAGCCATGGGTCGAGATCCCGCTGCGCAAGTTTGTGGAGGAGGCGCGCACCGTTCTTGGCCTGCTGCTACATCCGAGCGGGCAAGTCGTGGCGCAATTCGGCTTCGCGCGCGCGGTGGACGTGATGTCCGCCTGCGCGCTCGCGGCTGCAATTCACGCCTCTGGAGGAGAACTAGGCAAGCAGCTGGAAGGCAAGCCATTTCGCGGCCTGCACCATCCGGGTCGCGATCGACAACTGTACCTCGCGGAGGCGATGACGCCACGCGGCACTTTCATCTTTCTCACAGTGTTCGATCGGGAGAGCTCACTCGGATTGGTCCGACTGTACTTCGACGAGTTCTGCAAAAGTCTCGCGGCTGCTGCTCCTCCGGCGGCGCGTCATGTCGAGCCGGTTCTGGAAGACCGATTCGAGCAGGAACTCAACCGAAACCTTGCTGCCCTCTTCGGAAGGGGCTAGGGACATGGGGGCTAGGGCCTAACAAGTCCTAGCCCCTCTGCTCTAGCCCCTAACCCTCTTTTCATGTCTCTCGTCAACTACGCAACCCGCGAGATCACGTGCAAGATCGTCTACTACGGGCCCGGTCGGTCCGGAAAGACGACGAACTTGCACTACATCTACGGGCAGGTGCCGGAGGAGAGAAAGGGCAAGATGGTTTCGCTCGCGACACAAACGGATCGCACGCTCTTCTTCGATTTCCTGCCACTGGATCTCGGCACCATCTCCGGCTTCACGACGAAGTTCCAGCTCTACACCGTGCCCGGTCAGGTCTACTACCAGACTACGCGCAAGCTCGTGCTGCAGGGTGCCGACGGCGTGGTGTTCGTGGCCGACTCGCAGGCACGACAGCTCCAGGAGAACATCGAGAGCCTTCAGGATCTGCACGCGAATCTCGGAGAGCAGGGGATCGATGCGCGTGCCGTGCCGCTCGTGATCCAATACAACAAGCAGGATCTGCCGCGGGACATGATACTCACTACCGCGGAGCTCAACGACGCGCTGAACTTTCGCGGCGCTCCGGAATTCGGCGCCGATGCGCTGCACGGCCCCGGTGTGTTCGAGACACTCCGCAGCATCTCCGAGCTCGTGCTCAAGCGATTGAGCCAGCCAACGCGATAGGCACATGCAAGTCGATCCCCGCCACCGCTTCGACAACTTCATCGTCGGATCCGCCAATCGCCTCGCGGTCGCCGCGGCGCGCGCGGTCGCCGAGTCGCCGGGCGCGGTTTACAATCCGCTCTTCATCTACAGCGGGTCGGGGCTCGGCAAGACGCACCTCATGGGTGCAATCGGCAATCACGTCAGCAGTCACGCCGCGAATCTCGATATCGAGTACGTCTCGCTCGATGATTTCGTCGAGCAGCTGCATGCCGCGATCGCGAGCGGTGAGGGCGAGCGCTTCAAGCAGCGCTACCAACGGGTTGACGTGCTCCTCATCGACGATATGCAGTTTCTCACCGGCCGTCGGGAGACCCAAACCGAGCTGTTACGTCTGCTCAACGCGATGCAGGGCAGCGGCCGGCAAATCGTGATGTCGAGCGACCGCCCACCCGCCGAGATCGCCGACGTCGACGAGCGTTTGATCACCCGGCTCTCCGGTGGGCTGATCGTCGACATCGGCACCCCGGACTTCGAGACACGCATCGCGATCATGCGCGCAAAATGCGAGGAGCGGGGCGTCAAGTTCTGGCCCGGCGTCGTCGAAGAACTAGGCCGCCTCGAATTCCGCAACGTACGCGAGCTCCAGGGTGCGCTGAATCGCCTCATTGCCTTCCAAACGTTAGGCGGCGAGCAGATCAAGCCCGAGGATGTATTGACCGTTCTCGGCGACCTGCCCGAAGCCAAGACGGCCGCCCGTGAGCAGGGAGGCGAGCGGAGAAAGCCGAACGAATTCCAGAGCTTCCTTACCGATATCGCATCGGCGGTTGCGCAGCACGTCGAATCGTGGAAGGCCCGAGTGGCCGAGGCAATCGCGTACTGGACCGGCGAAGGCTATCGCACGACACACTTGGAGCGGCTGTTGCAGGAGACGACGCCGCCGGCCAACTGGGAGTCCCTCCTGCGCGGCTTCGGTGCGACAGTCGAGCGGCTCAAGGCGCTCGAGCAGCAAGCCACCGACATCGATGCCGCGTTAGGCGGTGACGACGTGTTTCGCGATCCCGAGCGGCTCCGCGAAGCGGAAATTCTGCTCGACAAGGCGCTCGCGGGTGCAACCCCTCCGCCAGGTCCATCGTCGGCGTTTACTCGGCAGGGTTTCGAGGTGTCGTCGAGTAATCAGCTCGCCGTGCGTGCCGCCGACGACATTGTCGCCGAGCCGGGCAAGCGGTACAGCCCACTCTTCATCCATGGGCCGAGCGGCGTCGGCAAGACGCACTTGCTGAATGCGATCGGCAACGAGCTCGTCAACGAGAGCGGTG
>DATEGN010000463.1:0-10320 GCA_035280125.1 Gemmatimonadaceae bacterium
AACACGGGCGATGGCACGCTGGAGCTCGAGGGACGCGTCATTCACGACGACCACCTCGTGGGCCGAGCGTCGCTGGCGACCGTTCTTCAGTGGTCGAGCAACATTGGCATCGTGAAATTCGCGCAGCGCCTAACGCGACGCGAACAGTTCGAGACGTTGCGCGACTTCGGATTCGGTACGGCCACTGGCGTGCCATATCCCTCCGAAGCCAACGGCGTGTTGCGCGAGCCGTCGAAATGGTCGCCACAATCGCCCGCTTCCCTCGCCATGGGGTACGAGATCTCCGTCACCCCGCTGCAGCTCGCCGTCGCGTATGCAACTTTTGCGAATGGCGGCGAGCTCGTCGAACCCGCTCTGGTAAAGGAAATCCGTTCGATAGACGGAACGGTGCTATACAGGCATCAGAAGCGTGTCGTGAGACGCGTTCTTACGCCTGACATCGCGAATCGCATGCGTAAGATGTTGCTCAACGTCGTCGAAAATGGGACCGCGCTCCAGGCGGACCTGAGCAGCTTCCAGCTCGCGGGAAAGACCGGAACTCCGAGGCGCACCGTAAACGGCCGGTACGCGGCGCAGCAGTACAATCCGAACTTCGTCGGTCTTTTCCCGGGAGACGCGCCCCAATTCGTGATCGTCGTGAAGCTCACGAACCCACATGGTGAGAAGGGAAGCTTCTACAGTGCGGCGACGGCTGCGCCGCTCACGAAGACCGTCTTGCAGGCCGCGCTGGCGGCGCGCGACGCCGCGCTCGATCGTGACAAGTTGGCGTCGAGCGCCGAAGCCCCAGCGCCGCGTCCGAGCGAAGGCGGAGATATCGCGCACCCGATCGAGCTCGAGCCACCAACCGACTCCATCGAACGCAGCGCGATGCTCGAATCGAAACACATCGACAGCGCTCGGCAGCGCGCACGCGAGCAGATGAGCGCGGGAACAGTTCCATTCATGGTTTCGCTGCCGCAACGACAGCCCTCTCGTGTTGCTCAATCGCCTCGTCCGGTGCCGGACGTTCGCGGGCTGCTTTTGCGGGACGCAGTGCTGTCCCTGCACAACGCCGGTTTTCACGTGCGCGTTATCCACGGGACCGATGGCGGGACGGAGCCGGCGGCCGGCAGTGTCGCTCCCGCCGGCGCGCTCGTACGACTCTTTCACGACTTCTAAATAGTGACGGAGTTCTCACTCTCGGACGTCATCTCGGCCCTCGCGTCGGCAGACTTGATCGCGGAGCGCCGCGGCGAGCTACCGGTGACGGCTCAGGGTATTACCGACGACAGTCGGCGTGTTCGGCCAGGCACCGTGTTCATTGCCGTGCGGGGCGCGGAGCGTG
Source organism: Gemmatimonadaceae bacterium (assembly GCA_035280125.1). GTDB lineage: Bacteria > Gemmatimonadota > Gemmatimonadetes > Gemmatimonadales > Gemmatimonadaceae > AG2. The sequence continues at coordinate 1,325 of DATEGN010000463.1, forward strand.
ACGGCCACGATTACCTCGAAATGGCGAAGGCGGCGGGGGCGATCGCCGCCATTGTCGAGTCGGCGGACCGCATTCCGGAGGGTCTGCCGGCGGTCGTCGTGAACGACGGGCGGCGCGCCGCGCCTATCGCCGCGGCTGCGGCCTACGCATGGCCGGCGCGTTTTCTCCAGATCGTCGGCGTCACCGGTACGAACGGCAAAACGACGACAGTCCACATGCTGCGCCACCTGCTCGACGGGCGCGACGTGCGAAGTGCATCGATCGGAACGCTCGGTGTGCTCGTGGGGAGTGCGGGCGATGCCGTGGAGGGCGGGGGAGGACTGACGACACCCGGCCCCGTGGAGCTGCAGCGGCTTTTGCGCACCCTTGTCGATGCCCGAATCGGCAAGGTCGCGATGGAAGTGTCATCGCACTCACTCCATCAAAGCCGTGTCGAGGGCGTGCAGTTCGACGTCGTTGTCTTCACGAATCTCACGCGGGATCATCTCGACTATCATCGGACGATGGAGGAGTACTTCCGCGCCAAAGCGCGGCTGCTCGGCTATCTCAAGCCACACGGGACGGTGGTTTACAATCTCGACGAGAAGGCGTGGTCCGCGTTGCGTACCGATCGAAGGCGCGTCGCGTTCAGCGAGCGCGTGATGAGCGCGGAGGTACACTCCGAGCGCGTGCAGTTCGGTCCGCGTGGAAGCGAGTGGACACTCGCGCTGGGGGGCGAACGCTTGCCGGTGCAACTCCCACTCATCGGGGATTTCAACGTCATGAACGCCCTGGGCGCTGCTGCCGCGGCGTACGCGTTAGGCTCGGCGACTTCCACCATCGCATCGCGCCTGTCGTCGCTGCCGCAGGCGCCTGGCCGGCTCGAGCTGCTGAACGAGTCGCCGGCAGTATTGCGCGATTACGCCCATACGCCAGACGCGCTCGAGCGCGCGCTGCAGGCGGTCCGTCCCTTCACGCCTGGGCGGTTGGTCGTCGTCTTCGGTTGCGGCGGTGATCGGGATCGTGGCAAGCGACCGGTCATGGGTGAGATCGCCGAACGGCTCGCCGATCTCGCGATCGTGACGAGTGACAATCCGCGCACTGAGGATCCCGAGCGGATTCTCGACGACATCGAGGCGGGAATGCAAAGCGGAACGCACGAGCGAATCACCGACCGCCTCGAGGCAATTCAACGCGCGCTGGCAATGGCCTCGCCATCGGATGTCGTCGTCCTCGCCGGCAAGGGCCACGAGACCTATCAGGTGCGCGGAACCACGAAGTACCCATTCGACGAAAAGGAGATTGTGAAGTCGCTCATGTCCACTGCCTCGTCAAAGCCCTCATGACCTTTTGGACCTCGGACCGCGTCGCCGACGCGCTCCAGCCCTTGGCGACAGTGAATTTGCCGCGCGGCCCGCAATGGTTCAGACGCGTCTGGACCGACACACGAACCATCGGGCAAGGCGATCTCTTCGTCGCGCTCGTCGGTGAGCGTTTCGACGCGCATGAGTTTCTTCGTCAAGCGGTGGAGAGTGGCGCCACGGGACTCGTCGTCTCGCGCGTCGAACCCGCGCGCGGTCTGGGCGTTCCGGTGTACGAGGTGTCTGACACGCTCGTAGCGTTCGGCGCGCTCGGGCGCTATCGGCGCCGCGCGTGGGGCAAGCCCGTCGTTGGCGTCGTCGGGACAAACGGGAAGACGAGCACAAAGGAGCTGCTCAAGGCGGCGTTAGGCAGTACCCTCGCGACACATGCAACCTACGGGAATCTCAATAACCTCGTCGGTGTGCCGCTCACGCTTCTGGCAATTCCGGACGACGCCGATGTCGCTGTGATCGAGATGGGCACCAACCAGCCGGGGGAAGTAGCGCGGCTTCGCTCGGTCGTAGATCCCGACGTCACCGTCGTGACCTCGATTGCCGAGGAGCATCTCGAGGGCCTCGGTGATCTGGCGGGCGTGATGAGAGAGGAACTCGCCGCGTGTGATGGAATCGCCACCGCCGTGGTACCAGCGAGCCAGCCGGACGTCGTCAACGAGGCGTCGAAGCGCGCGCGACGAGTGATCGCCGCCGGACTGGATGACGGCGACTTTCGGGCCGATCGATGGACGCTTCGAACAGACGGGAGCGGTCAGGCGACGGTCGCCGCTGTCGACATTCATGTGCCGCTGCGCGGAGTTCACAACTTGCGAAACACGATGCTCGCGCTCGCCGTCGCGCGGGAGCTCGGCGTACCGCTCGATCGTGCCGGCCACGGTATCGCGGCAATGCCCCTTCCACCAATGCGCTCCAATGTGGTGCAGGTTGGCAGAGCGACGCTCGTGAACGACGCGTACAACTCGAACCCCGGTTCGGCGCGAGCCGCCCTCGAATTGCTGCAGCACGCTGGTCATGGACGTCAAAGAGTCGCCGTTCTGGGTACGATGCTCGAGCTGGGGCCAAGTGGCCCGGCGCTCCACGAGGCGCTCGCGCGCGACGCCCTTGCATCGCCGATCGAGTTGCTCGCCGGCCTCGGTGAGTTTGCGCTCGCCTTCGATCGCGCGGCCGACGGTTCCGCGCGCAACCGACTTGTGACGGCTCACGACGTGGACAGTCTATGGAATCGGCTCTCGTCGCGTCTCGAGCCGGACGCGGTTATCCTGCTCAAGGCATCCCGAGGAGTTCGGTTGGAGCAGCTGATTCCGAAAATCAAGGAATGGGCGACTAGCACCTCTAACACCTAGCACCTTTTGCTCTACTACCTCTTAGTCCCCCTCATTCCGAAGTACCGCATCTTCAACCTGATCACCTACATCTCCTTCCGCGCGGTCATGGCGGCGGTGACGGGGTTGATTCTGTCGTTCATACTCGGGCCCATCATCCTCCGGGCCCTGCGTCGTCAGGCGGTGCATCAGGTCGTCCGCGAAGGCACGCCCGATACGCATGCGGTGAAGGGGACGACGCCGACCATGGGCGGACTCATCATCATCGCCTGTTCGATCATTCCGATACTCGTGTGGTCGCGATTCAGCCTCAGACGACCGTACGTCCTCGTCGCGATGTTCGTGATGCTGTGGATGGGAGGAATCGGCCTCCTCGACGACTATCTCAAGCTCAAGCAGAAGAGGGAGGGGAAGAAAAACAGCGGCCTGGTCGAGCGGTACAAGCTTGCCGGTCAGGTGATCATCGGCGTCGCGCTAGGACTGTACCTGTGGAAGAATCCGCTGGTGCCCTATCTTCCGGGCGCCTCGACATCCGTCCCGTTTTTCATGTACGTCGTGGTTGTTCCCGCCGCTGGGTTCGCGTGGCTCTACGTCGTCTTCACGACGTTCATTCTGACGGGAACGAGCAACGCCGTGAACATGACCGACGGCCTCGACGGTCTTGCTGCGGGGCTCGGCGCGATCGCGTTCGCGACCTTTGCCATCTTCAGCTACATCATGGGCCGCATCGACGCGAGCTCGTATCTGCAGATGTTTTACCTGACCGACGCAGGTGAGCTCACGATTTTCTGCCTGTCCATCGTGGGCGCGCTCATCGGCTTTCTCTGGTTCAACACGCACCCGGCCGAGGTCTTCATGGGCGACACTGGCTCGCTCGCGCTGGGCGGTGCGTTAGGCGCGGTTGCTATTCTCCTGAAATCGGAGTTCCTGCTCGCCTTTGTCGGCGCGGTCTTCGTCGCCGAGACGCTGTCGGTGATTCTCCAGCGTTACGTGTTCAAGTACAGAAAGAAGCGTTACGGCCTCGAGTATGCGCAGACGCACCGGGTCTTCCGGCGTGCGCCGCTGCACCATCACTTCGAGATGCTGGGTTGGGACGAGGCCAAAGTTGTCGTCCGCTTCTGGATCATCGGGATTCTCTGCGCGTTTTTCGCCCTCACGACGATCAAGCTCAGATAAGATCTTGAGTATACCGCACCAGAGACGCGTCTCGGAGCCTGCCATACCGGCGGGATGGCTGAACGGCGAGATCGCCGTCGTCGGTCTCGCACGGAGCGGGCGTGCCGTCGCGACGCTCCTTGCTCGGACCGGCGCGGAGGTCTACGCGTCAGATTCCGGGACCGGAAAGGCGCTCGAGGCCACGGCAGCGGCACTTCGCGCCGAGCAAATCGACGCACAAGTCGGTGCGCACGACCTCGACCGGATTGCGCGTGCCTCCCTGGTCGTCGTGAGCCCCGGCGTGCCGCCGTCAGCACCGCCACTCGCCACGGCGAGAGCGCGCGGGATCGAAGTCGTGAGTGAAGTCGAGATCGCGCTGCGGATGCTTCCCAATCTGCCGTACATCGCGATCACCGGCACGAACGGCAAAACGACGACGACGGCGTTGACTGCCCATCTACTGTCGACGCTCGGCCACCGGACGGTCGCGGCGGGAAACATCGGACTGCCGCTCGCGGAGATCGCACTGAGACCAACGCCGCCGGACTGGGTGGCGCTGGAGATTTCGTCGTTTCAACTCCACGACACGCCCAGCATCGATCCGCGTGTCGGCATTCTCACGAATCTCTCGGCGAATCACCTCGATCGTTATGCAACGATCGAGCAGTACTACGGCGACAAGGCGCTTCTTTTTCGGAACGCGACGGCGGCATCGCATTGGGTGACCAATGGCGACGACGTCGTTGTCGAAGCCTTGGCCGAGGCCGCGCCGGGCATCCACTGTCGCTTTTCGGTGCGAGGCCGAAGCGACGCATGGGTCGATCGCTCGCGCGGCATGCTCGAGGTGCTCGGTGAGCCACTGCTCGCGCGGGGTGATCTTCCGCTGATTGGCGATCACAACGTGGCCAATGCCCTTGCCGCGGCGCTGGCGGTCGTCCTTGCGAATGAATCGCATCGGGTGCCCCAGGCGTTAGGCGCGATCGCGCGCGGGTTGCGGACGTTCAAGGGACTGGAGCATCGCATCGAGTCGGTTGCCGAGGTGAACGGCGTCCTCTGGATCAACGATTCGAAATCGACGAACGTCGCCTCGACTGACGTTGCGCTGCGCGGAATGACCAGGCCAACGATCCTCTTGCTCGGCGGCCGGCACAAGGGCGAGCCCTACACGTCGCTCGCGGACGAGATTCGCCGCACCGTGAAAGTCGTGCTCGCCTACGGTGAGTCAGCGCCGATCATCGAGGGTGATCTCGGCAGCGTCGTCCCCGTCGAGCGTCTGGGTTCGTCCTTCACCGACGTCGTGACTGCGGCACGCCGCGCCGCGACGAACGGCGATGTCGTACTGTTATCGCCGGCGTGCTCGAGCTACGACATGTTCGAGAACTATGAACAACGTGGTCGCGAGTTCAAGCGGCTCGTGAATCACAACGGTAGCCTCAAGCGGCATCCGCCGGCGCTCGACAGAGAAGAGAAGTGACAGGATGAGCAGGGTCGCGAAGGCTCGGACCTCGATGCGGGATGACGTCTTCTCGCAAAAGACGCCCGCTGCTGGCCAGCGCACCAGCGAGACACGTCGAGACGAACGCACGCGATGGCGAATGGGACCCGAGGCACAGGGGCTCGTGCTCTTGAGCTCCGTACTGGTCGCGTACGGGTTGGCCGTTCTCTACAGCGCGAGTGCGCTCGTTGCCATGAACGAGAATCACAGCAGCGCGTACTACCTGGTGCGGCAGCTGACCGGCGTTGCCGTGGGCATCGTGGCCTTTGCGATCGCCGCGAAGGTCGACGCGGAGAGATGGCGCGAGTGGGCCTGGCCGCTGATGTTCCTCACCATCGCGACGATGGTGTTGACGCTCGTGTTGCCGGATTCCATCGCGCCCCGCATCAACGGGTCGAAGCGCTTCTTGTTCGGGAGCTCGTTTCAACCATCGGAGCTCGGCAAGCTCGGCGTGATCGCGTGGTGTTCGATGCTCGTCGTTCGCAAGGGCGATTCGCTTCGTCGCCTAACGAAAGGACTCGTGCCGTTCTTGCTGATCATCGGTCTGCTCGACGTGTTGGCGGCACTCGAGCCTGACCTCTCCGTATCGATGTTGTACACGCTCCTCATGGCGCTGTTGCTCTTCGTTGGCGGAGCGCGCATGAGCCACTTCATTGCGCTCGGCGCGCTTTCCATTCCCCTGCTGTGGCACAAGATCGAACGCGTGCAGTACGCGCTGCTCCGCGTCACGGACTTCTTCGACCCAGGCCGAGCCCCGGCGTCGGTCAATTATCAGTTGAAGCAATCGCTGGTGGCCGTGGGATCGGGCGGTGCCTTTGGCGTTGGCTTTGGCCAGGGCCGACAGCAGGCGGGATTTCTCCCCTATCCCTACAGCGATTTCATCGCGAGCAACATCGGCGAGGAGTGGGGCTTCATTGGCCTCGCCGCGATCGTTCTCGCGTTCGCGCTGTACGCTATACTCGGCTTTCGGATCGCTCGTAAGGCACGTTCACCTTTTCTTCAGCTTCTCGCGGTTGGTCTCACCTTCGTCACAGTGCTCACGGCATACCTCCACGTCGGCGTCGTCATCGGCTTGTTGCCGACAACTGGCCTCACGCTACCCTTTGTTTCGTACGGGCGTTCGAATCTCGTGCTCACCATCCTCTTTACGGGAATACTCGTGAACATCGGCAGCGCGAAAGAACGCGTGCTTGGAATTACCGCAACCGATCCGCTGGCGGCGGCTCCGCCGCAGTGAGCGCATCACGAACCTCTGGAGTGACAGCGGGGCCGCGCGTGTGGTTCGCAGGCGGTGGAACGGGTGGTCATCTGTATCCGGGACTCGCCATCGCCCGCGCCCTGAAAGCGTTGCGCCCGGATGTCGAGCCGTTCTTTGTCGGCGCCAAGCGCGGAATCGAGCGCGACATCCTGCCCTCCACGGAGTTCGGGCACGTTCTCCTGGACCTCCACCCGCTCTATCGCGCCAAGGTTTGGAACAATTGGAAAACGATGAGCAGTGCGGTCGGCGCCTGGCGACAACTCGGTGCGCTCGCGCGCCGCGCGCGGCCCTCGGCGATTGTCGGCACGGGCGGATACGCGTCTGGGCTCGCGCTCGCGTACGCCGCCGCACACCGCATTCCGTATGTGCTCCAGGAGCAGAATAGCTATCCAGGCCTAACGATGCGCTTCTTCTCGCGTTGGGCGCGCGAAGTGTATCTCGGCTACCCCGAAGCGGAGCGTTACCTCGAGCAGTCGAACTCGCCCACGCTGATCGACACCGGCAATCCGATCGAGCCGCCGCCGCGTGAGCGTCCATTACGTGCTGTGGCTCGACGGCAGTGGGGTTTGCCGGCGACGGGCGGACACGTTCTCCTCGTTTTCGGTGGTAGTCAGGGCTCTCGCGCGATCAACACCGCGGTTGCGGATTGGCTCCGCTCGGGAGCGCGGCCGCCGGATCTCTACATCGTTTGGGCGACTGGGAAAGGCACATACGACGAGTTCTCGTCGCTCGCCGGGGACGGCGTCGTCATCACTCCGTACATCGCGCCGATGCGTGACGCCTACGCCGCCGCCGATCTCGCCATCGCGCGCGCCGGCGCGATGGGCACCGCGGAGCTCTGCGCCTGGGGAATTCCGGCAATCCTCGTCCCACTGCCTACTGCGGCCGCGGATCATCAGGCGATCAATGCGCGAACGCTGGCCGCGGTGGGCGCCGCGATTTACATCCCGCAGATCGATTTCACGGCGAAGCGACTCGACCAAACGATTCGCGATCTACTCGCGCAACCGGACGAACTGGCTCGACTTGCGGCGGGGGCGGCTGCTCGTGCCCGGCCCGATGCCGCGCTGGACATTGCAAAGCGCATTGCGACGATCATGCCTTGACTGTCACTCCTCGCTGCGCTCGGAATGACAGCCACCCGTTCCCCGTCCCCCGTTCCCCATTTGCTATATTCCGGCGCTCATGCGACTTCTGGATTCCGCCGACCCGCGCCCCGTTCATTTCGTCGGCATCGCTGGCGCCGGTATGAGCGCTCTCGCCGAACTCTTTGTGCGGCGCGGTGTCGTGGTGACGGGCTGCGACGCGAATCCCGCTGAGGCGGAGGACCTCCGCCGACTGGGCCTCAGCGTCGGACCCCACGACGCGGCTCACGTCAACGGGGCGCGCGCCCTCGTCGTTACCTCAGCGATGCCGAAGGATCACCCCGAGTTGCAGCGCGCGCGCGAATGCGGCGTGCCAGTCATTCGGCGTGCGGAAGCACTTGGCGAGGTCACGCACGGTCGCGAACTGGTCGCCGTCGCCGGCACCCACGGGAAGACGACGACGACGGCGATGACGACCGAGGCGCTCGCTGCGGCGGGCCGCGATCCCACGGCACTCGTGGGCGGGCGCGTGGCGGAGTGGTCAGGCAACCTGCGTGGAGGAAGCGATCGGTTGTACGTCGTCGAGGCCGACGAATACGATCGCTCCTTCCTCGCGCTCGCGCCGACGGTGGCGGTGATCACGAATATCGAGGCCGACCATCTCGACATCTACGACGGGATCGCCGACATCAGGCAGGCCTTTTCGCAGTTCGTCTCTGGCGCCCGAGCGATCGTGATGTGCGCGGAAGACCGAGGCGCGGCTGGCATGCGACTGCCGAGCGGCACGGAGGTTGTTCGCTACGCAATCGCGGACGGCGCTCCCGGTGCTACGTTCCTGCGTGATGCCCGGCTCATTGCCCATCCCGTGCGCGACACGGCGAGCAGCAGCAGCTTCGAGCTCGAGTACGACGGCGAGACGTTAGGCACGGTGGCGCTTCGTGTTCCAGGTCGTCATAACATGCTCAACGCGCTTGCCGCGTTGGGGAGCGGTCTGATGCTCGGTGCGCCCGCGTCCGATCTCGCACATGGCCTCGCGTCGTTCCGGGGCGTCGAGCGCCGGTTCGAGCGAATCGGTGAGAGCGCCGGGGTGACCGTCTTCGACGATTACGCGCATCACCCGACGGAGATCGCGGCAACGCTCGCGGCGGCTCGCGAAGCGTTCCCATTGCGGCGTATCGTCGTGGCCTTCCAACCCCACCTCTTTTCGCGCACGCGCGACTTCGCGGCAGACTTTGCCCAAACACTTGCCGCGGCGGATGTGATCTTTCTTACCGAGATCTATCCCTCTCGCGAGAAGCCGATTCCGGGAGTGACATCATCGCTCAT
>DATEGN010000464.1:0-5161 GCA_035280125.1 Gemmatimonadaceae bacterium
TCCACTTGCTCGGCAAGGTCGGTCGATCCCTCCGGGTTGCGCTCGCCGATCGGATGCGCCGCGCGAATCTCACCAACTGGCCCGCGGCCCTAACGGCGGCGATCGATGACTGGACCGTGCCGACGCTCCAGCAGTTCGCGCGTTCACAGGCCTTGTCAGGCGATGCGGCGATCCACTACGTGTCGGCCCTGCAGGACGCGGAGATGGCGAACACCCTGGCTCACCCCGAATCGCCAGGGACGCCGCCGCAGCCGGAGCCGGCGCCGTCACCGCGCGACACCGGCGAGACTCAAGCAGCCGAAAAGTTGATCGAGGACGCGGTTGCTGAGATCACCCACTGGCGCACGCAGCGCGATCGTGCGCAGCAGGAGCGCGACCGTTTCGCTGACCGCGACGCGCGGCATCGCTCGCACATCGAATCTCTCGAGCGCGAGCTGCAGTCGGCCCGAAGCGCACTAAAGCGTGCTGAGACGCAGCTCGCGAGCGTTCGCGAGGAACGCGACACGCTCGGCGAGCGCATCGCCGGATACGAGTCCGTCGGGGAGAACGAGACGTCGTCGCCTCTCGCTACAGACACGTTCGCGGGGCGCCGCGTGCTCGTCTTCACCGGAGCGGAAAACGCCGATGCGCGCGCCGCGTTCGCGCAAGGTTTTCATGACCTCGGTGCCTCTCAAGTCGACTGCTATTGGGCCGACCGCTCACGTGGTCCCGACGTGTTCCCCGCCGACAGCATCGTGGCGGTGGACGTGTCGTTCATGAGCCATTCGACGTGGAACGCGATTCAAGACCGAGCTCGCGCGTCGGGCGCATGGTGTTACTGGGGCCGGCACGGCGCCACCACGTTAGGTCGTGCGACGGCGGCGGCGTGGATGACGCATCAGTCGCGGAAGTGATTGGATATCGCGATTGGCACGCCTACGGATACTCTCGACTGATTGTGGAGGGTCGTGCTTTCTATGGAAATGGCGTATCGAGATCGGTGGAAGGCGGCGATCGCGGTGATGCGGCGGGTGCTCGCCGGTTTTGCGATGAAGGAGGAGTGCAAGTGGGGTAAGCCCACGTACACCGTGGATGGAAAGAACATCGTCATCATGCAGGGATTCAAAGAGTACTTCGCGCTGGGCTTTTTTCAGGGCGCCCTGCTGAAGGATCCCAAGAAGGTGCTGGTGCAGCTCGGTCAGGTGCATGCAGCGCGCGTGATGAAGTTCACCAGCGCGAAGGAGATCACGGCGAACGCGGCGACGATCAAGGCCTACGTGCGCGAGGCCATCGCGATCGAAAAGGCTGGTCTGCGGCTGACGCCGAAAGCGACCTCAGATCTTCCGATTCCTGCGGAGCTGACCGAGCGATTTCGGAAGGACCGGCGTTTCAAGCGCGCCTTCGAGGCGCTGACGCCCGGGCGGCAGCGGGGTTATCTGTACCACTTTGCGTCGGCCAAGCAGTCGGCGACACGGACGGCGCGCATCGACAAGGCGATGCCCGCGATATTGGCAGGCCGAGGGTTCCTGGAACGCGGCGAATGAATCGCGTGGATGTCGATCGCCATCCTCTCACCTTGGAGCCTAACGATGCTGGCATCCGCGGGGCGCCGTCCCTCGTCGTGCTGGGGACAGTCTATACGCTGCTCGTCATCGCGAGCGTCGCCGCGCTGACGTTGTTTCGACGCGATACGACTCTGCGCGACGCCGCCGCTTTGAATCCGTTTGGCTCACCGGAGTTGTCGCGGCAGTTTTTTGCCGCTGATCTGGTTGCAACCCGCGTCAGCGCCTTCCTCGGTTTCGCCTCGGCGATTCCGCTCGCGATCTATTCGGCGACGTTGGTCGCGCGGCTTCAATTCCTGGGCGTGCGGCACGCGGGAGTCTACATCGCCTTCGCCGGCGGAATCGCTGCGTCCGGCGGACTCGCGGCTGCGGGCCTTTTTCTGTGGCTGTTATCCGTGCCTGATATCGTGTCTGCGATCAGCGTCGCCCGCGGGCTGCATTTCCTGGTCTTTCTCTGTGGCGGACCCGGCTTCGCCGTTGGAATGGGCCTGCTGGCTGGAGGCGCTTCGATTTCCAGTCGTCTCAATGGGCTGCTGCCGCGGTGGGTGGTCTGGCTCGGTCTCTTGATTGCGGCCACCGGCGCGCTCTCGTCGTTAGGCATGCTGAGCCTGCCCATCACAGTCGCGATTCCAATCACGCGCGTCGGCGGCTTTGCCTGGTTGATCGCCGCGGGAGCGTTGATGCCTTTGGAGCAAAGACAAACAGTCTGATCTGGTGCTGTTTGGTATGTGTAATTCGCGAAACCTGGCACTAGCCAAGCTGCGCGCCGCGCATGTTGCGGCGCGTGAATCAGGAGCATCGAGTGAGCGACCGGTACGCGCGAACGCGCCAGGTGCGAGAGGGCAGGGCCGAGACGGCGGGCGTGAGATAGACGGCGACGTCAGGCGTCGGAAAGATGTCAGTTCCCGATGGGGAATCTACGTTTCTAGGCATGCCTAACGCCTAACGCGCTACGGCTTGACGTTCCGGTTGTTGACGGACCAGATGTATGAGGCGACGTTGAGCGCGTCGGCTCGCGAGATCCCGCCAGGAAAGGCGACCATCACCGTCGATGGAACGCCGTGGGTCACCACGCGAACGATCTCATCGAGCTGACCGTTCTTCGCGTCGCGCCAGGCGTGCGACTTGAGCGTCGGCGCAAGCTGCGTTCCCTCGAGCTGCGCGCCATGGCAGGCGAAGCAGGTTCCCTTGCCGTGAAAAATCGCCCGGCCGGCGTCGATCGCTTGCGGCGTGATCGCTGCCGTGTCGGGAGCGGCCTGCTGGGCGAACACCGAGCGCGACACGCCGAGCCCCGACGCGACCAACAAGAGCGCGCAGCGGATGCCTTGTCTCATTGCGCGCGTCGCGCGCCCAGGACGCGCTCCAGCGAGACGCCGCCGGAGCCTAACGCCGCGAAGGTGAGACAGGCGCCGAGTAAGGTGAACTCGAACTCGAAGCCGTAGGGCGCAAAGAAGCCGCCCTTCAACCGTGCGACGGGAATGGCGACGAGCATCTCGATCGCGAGCACGATACCGGCCCAGCGAGTGAACCATCCGACCATGATGGCGAGGCCGCCGAGCACTTCGGCCGCGATGACAATGGTCGCAGCGAGTGCCGGGAGTGGAATGCCGAGCTTCGCCATGATGTCGGCCGTTCCAGCGATCCCGAAGACAAACAGCTTTTGCGCGCCGTGCATGAGAAAAACCACTCCGACAACGAGACGGAGTGGGATCAGGCCCCAACGTTCCAGCGCCGACTCGAGGTGTTGGTGCATCGTGCCCTCGGTGGAGGAGGCGACTCGCGTTGCCGGGGAACACACAACATGCCGAGGACGCAACGCGCCTCGGCGAGAAGATCTCTCTATCACTGACCCCGCGATCGTGGCGTTCGTCACCAGAAGATGAGCAAACGAGTAACTGTAGGGGTTTCTCCGACAGCACGCGCCAGCCGGCCCTTCGTATTTTTGTCGGCGAAACGTCGACGCTGTCGCACCGCTTGACTGCTTTCTTCGCCCCTTCCCCCTTCTCGCCAGGAAACGGCCATGCGTCTTCACCGGATCCGATTCGCACTCGCCGCCCTCGTTGTTACCGTATCGACGACACTCACGCGCTCGGCGTGTGCAACGGAAGGCGGTTCCGCTCCACGGGATTCATCGCCGCTCGTCGCGGGCGTGGCCGGCGATCGCATGGTCGCGCCGGCGTCGCTGCTTGCGGCCCTCGCCGCCGTGCACCGAACGATCCCGAGCTTTTCACGCCAAACGAAGCTCGCCTGCAGTGCGTGTCATTATCAGTTTCCTCAACTCACACCGTTCGGTCGCCTGTTCAAGCTGAACGGCTACACGCTCACCGGGTTGGAGACCATCGGTCAACCTGCTGACACGACAAGCGAGACGCTCAAGCTGGCGCCGATTCCCCCGGCCTCCGCGATGCTCGTGACTTCGCTGACACATCTTTCGGAAGCGCTGCCCGCGACGCAGAACAACACCGCGGTCTTTCCGCAGCAGTTCAGTCTCTTCCTGGCAGGCCAGGTGACGCCCAAGGTGGGAGCGTTCACGCAATTCACGTATGCGGCATCCGACGGAAGCTTCGGCATCGACAACGTCGACGTGCGTTACGCGACGCACACGTCCTTCGCGGCGGGCGACCTGCTTTTCGGCCTCACGGTGCACAACAATCCCACCGTGCAGGACGTGTGGAATACCACGCCGGCGTGGGGTTTTCCGTTCATGAGCTCCGATGTCGCACCCGCGCCCTCGGCGAGCACGATCATCGAGGGCACATTGAGTCAGCAGGTGGTCGGCGTGGGCGCATATTCACTCTGGAACAACCTGCTGTACACCGAGCTCACGGCGTATCGGTCGGCGCCGCAGGGGAAGGCGCAGCCACTCGACTCGACGGCGACGAATTCGACCAAGGGCGTCGCACCATACTGGCGGGTGGCGCTCGAGCACCAATACCCGTCCACCTATCTGATGCTTGGCACGTTCGGTTTGGCATCGCAACTGTATCCCACCGGGATTACTGGTCCGATCAACCGCTACACCGACATCGGAGCCGACGCGCAGATCGAACGCAAAGTCGATCAGGGTGCGCTGATCGGTCGGGTCTCGTACATCCACGAAAATCAAACGCTCAACGCCGCGCGCGCGGCGCAGCCGCCCACCGCGGACTTTCTCACGAATACGCTCGAGACATTTCGCGCCAGCGCGTCGTATGTGCCGACCCTGCGCTACGGCGTGAGTCTTCAGTATTTTCTAACGAGCGGCAGCACGGATCCAGCGCTCTACCCGCCGGCCGACGTGACGGGGAGTAGAACCGGCAGTCCGAATAGCTCGGGATTCCTCGGTGAGGTGACGTATAACCCGTGGCAGAATACGCGTCTCGGCGTCCAATACACGCTCTACGGAAAGTTCAATGGTGCGGCGACCAACTACGATGCCGCCGGTCGCAACGCATCGAACAACAACAGCCTGTATTTCTATCTGTGGGTGGCCTTCTAGAAAGAGAGACGAGCGATCGGTGCGCGTGGCGGGGATCAGTCTGCGCCGTCGGGCGTTTCGCGCGAGAAAGTGCGGCTTACGCCGACTGTTGTGGCGCCAGCACGAGCCAGATTTCAGTCACAAGCCCGAGGCGGCGAGCTGA
>DATEGN010000465.1:0-6873 GCA_035280125.1 Gemmatimonadaceae bacterium
GGTGAGCGTCGTCATCAGCGAGAGCGCGACGCGCACATGATCGTTTTCGATCGTTCGCTTCCACGCACCAACGAGCTGTCCATCGATGACGATCACGTGCGGAATGAGCGCGGTCCCGCCCGTGATCGGCGCCGTGTGTCCGATGCGAGATCCGAACGCGCTGCGATCGCGAAAGCCAATGAAGTATTCGTCGTAGTTCGGAAGTAAATGGACCGTGCGTTTCGCTCGAGGTGGCGCTGACGCCGCCGCCGAGATCCAGTAGCGCTTTCCACCTAACGTCGCGGGCTCCAGCTCACGGCCGACGATGTCGATACCGCGCTTCGCGTCTCTCACCGTGAGGCCGGACCACCAGGCGAAGTCGTGTGGCGTCGCGGGCCCTCTCGTCCCGAAATACCGGCGTGTGAGCTCCAGCAACGCTTCGTCGCGGCTGCGCACCGCAGAGGGTGGTGCACGCTCCTCGAGCAGCGCGTAGGTGAATTGTTTTCCGCGACGCGGCCCGCTGCACACCACGGCGTCCAGCTCGGCCTGCATCATGACGTGGCCGAGATGTTGGCTCGTTGGGATTTTTACACGCGCGCGCTCCAGCTCCACGCGCAGTTGCGTACGGGTGAGAAAGTTCCCGCCAGCGAGCACCTTCGTGAGCACCGCGTTGCTCCGGCGAAAAGCGCTGCGATCGAGCCCGAGATGCCGACCATAGTTCGCATTGACGACAGTCACGCGCGGCGCGGTGAGCCCGAGCATCCAGCGCAGATCCTCGGCGGCGACAAAGTGCCAGGTCGGACGAAGAACATGCGTCCGCAGGATGCGGCCTTCGTCGATCTCCTGCTCCATCGATGCGTCCGTGACACCCCGGATGCGCTGCGCGAGACCCCACTTCGCACCGCTGTAGTCCTGAGCCTGCACCGCGCCGAGCGCGCGAACCACTTCGCTGGCTCGACCTGGTCCAGGCGTCGTCAGGAATTGTGCGGCGAGTCGCCGGCGACAGATATCATTGATTGTCACGTATCCCCAGGCCAGCGTCGATCGTTATGTAGGGTGAATCCTTTCTTCCTAACCACAAGCCCACCCACCCATGTCCATCTCGCGTCGTACGTTCGCGCGTGCCGGCGTGCTCGCGATCGGCGCGCTCACGCTCGCCAGTTGCAAGGACTCCGGCACCACACCGCTCAACGTTACACCGGATCAGCTGCAGTCAGTTGGTCAATCGGTCGCCACGGAGCTCGAAGCGGGCGTCGCTGAGCTTACTGCACAGGACGTGATGAGCACCAATGGCGGCGCACCCACGTTCTCGCGCGTGCCACGATCGGCA
The DNA here is from genome assembly GCA_035280125.1 of Gemmatimonadaceae bacterium. Classification (GTDB taxonomy): domain Bacteria; phylum Gemmatimonadota; class Gemmatimonadetes; order Gemmatimonadales; family Gemmatimonadaceae; genus AG2. Next base: position 1,310 of record DATEGN010000465.1, read on the forward strand.
GCAACCATGACGCGCGGTCTCGCATTCAGTCGGACGGCCGGCGCCGCGGATATCGCGCAATGCGGCGTGCCGTCGCAGAGTCCGCCGGTGGACACCGACGGCGATCTGATTCCCGACAACTGGAGCCTGACCTTCTCGCTCCCGGCATGCCATTTCTCCGATCAGACGAACAGTTACGACATCACCGGTGCGTTGCGCATCAGCGATTTACAACCGACGACGCCAAGTCTCTCGCTCAATTTCGCGCTCGACAACTTCAAGCTCGCGTTCTCCGGCGCCAATGGCAGCGGCTATGTGTCGCGCAACGGAAGTGGTTCGGTGACCGCGTCGGCGAGCGGTCTCTCACAGACCGAAAACTGGACCGAAGGCGCGGTGCTCACCGGCGTTACGAGCGCGACCGTCGGTATCAACTGGACGGCAACATTCACCGCCGCGCAGGGTCAGTCGATCACCGCGGGGCAATCGCTGCCCGATGGGGCGTACACGCCTAACGGCACGGTCAGCTTCCGTCAGGGCAATCGAGCTGCGTCGTTCACCGTGACGACCCTCGCCCCGCTGCAATACAGCGCCGCGTGTGCTTATGGCGTCACTCAGGGGACTTCGCTCGCACCGTTCACGGGTGGTCATATCCGCGTCGACGTCACGAGCCAGCAGGGCAGCGGATACGCCGACGTGACGTACTCTTCCTGCAACTCGGCGACCGTTACGTTCGTTAGTCAGTAGCCATCTGTCATCCTGAGCGAAGCGAGGGATCTGCACTTCCGCCGTTTGAAGTGCAGATCCCTCGTTGCTTTGCTCCCATGAAACGTGAGTCACGGTTGCGACCGGGGGGCGGTGAGCCGTAGAATCTCCCGACGGAACAGAGGCCTGTTCCCACCCACAGTCCTACTCATTCACGAGCGTCTCCCGTGACACGCGTATTTGTTCGTCCATTGCTGGCCGTTGGCGTCGCTTTCCTCGCGGGATGCGCGACATCCAAGGGCAAGATCATCATGGCCGGCGCGGCGATGCCGGTGCCAGACATGTCTGCTGCCGCCCCGAAACCCGATCGACGTGTTGGGCTCAACTCGGGCCGATTCAACGCAGCGCAGGCATCGTGGAATCTGTCGCTCGTCTCCACGACGCAGCCCTCCGAACACTTCATCAACCGCAGCGATCCGGGAGACGCGAGCAAATGGAACTCCGACCTCGCGTTCACGGGCAAGTACGTGATCCAAGGCAACTTCAGCGGCTACCAGATCTGGGACGTCTCGAATCCGACCAAGCCCACGCTGTTCTCGTCATACGTCTGCCCAGGATCGCAGAGCGACGTCTCGGTGCATGGAAATCTGCTCTTCGAGTCGAGCGAATCGCTCGAGGGACGCAACGACTGCGGCACGCAAGGCGTGGCGGACACGGTGAGCAAGGATCGGCTGCGTGGCATCCGGATCTACGACATCGCCGACCTCGCGCATCCCAAGCTGCTCACTGTGGTCCAGACCTGCCGCGGATCGCACACCCACAGCGTCGTCACCGATCCGAACGACAAATCCAACGTCTACATCTACATCTCCGGCTCGGCACCGGTGCGCTCGCCTAACGAGCTCGCTGGATGCTCGTCGATGGATCCGGGACAGGACCCGAACAGCGAGTTGTTCCGCATCGAGGTCATTCAGGTTCCAGTAGCGCATCCCGAGCAGGCACACGTGGTGAGCAAGCCGCCGATTCTTGCCAATCTGCTGCCTGTCGAGGGACATGGTGAAGCGCCGGAGGATGTCGCGGCCGCCGCGAAGATCGCCGCCGCCGCACGCGCCCGTGGCGAGTTCACGGTGCCGGTGTTCGGTACGGAGCAGGTCGTCCCGTCGCAGTTCAGTAAGCACATGCTCGACAGCATCGTCAAGCTGCGCGGCGGGACCGGTGAACCGCTTGCTGCCGATAGCGCGCAGCTGCGCCGGGATCTTCCGGCTTTCGTGCAGAAAATGATCGGTGCGCAGGGACCACGTCGCGGGCCGCAGCAGTGCCACGACATCACGGCGTATCCGGAGATCGGTCTCGCCGGTGGCGCGTGCGGCGGTTACGGCGTGGTGCTCGACATCCGCGATCCGGCGCACCCGAAGCGCATCGGTGCCGTTGCCGATTCGAACTTCTCGTTCTGGCATTCGGCAAGTTTCAATAACGACGGCACCAAGATGCTTTTCACTGACGAGTGGGGCGGTGGAACCCAGCCGCGCTGTCGCGTGACGGATAAACCGGAGTGGGGCGCGGACGCGATCTTCACCCTCTCGAGCGATCAGCTCTCGTTCAAGGGCTATTACAAGCTGCCCGCGCCGCAGACCGCACAGGAGAACTGCGTCGCGCATAACGGCTCCCTGATTCCCGTACCCGGACGCGACATCATGAGCCAGGGCTGGTATCAGGGCGGCGTCTCGGTGTTCGACTTTACTGATCCCGCGCACCCGAAGGAGGTCGCATACTTCGATCGCGGCCCCATTGATTCGACGAAGATGTACGTTGGCGGCTCGTGGTCGGCGTACTGGTACAACGGCTACATCTACAGCTCGGAGATTGCGCGTGGGCTCGACGTGTTCGAGCTGCAGCCGAGCGCACTGTTGTCACAGAACGAGATCGACGCAGCGAAGCTGGTGCACGTGGACGAGCTGAACGTGCAGGATCAGCAGAAGTTCCGCTGGCCGGCGGCGTTCGTCGTCTCGCGTGCCTATGTCGATCAGCTGCAGCGGTCATCGGCTCTCTCGGCAGCGCGGATTGAAGCAGTTCGCGCAGCGCTCACGGCCGCCGAGCAAGCATCCGGCGCGACACGCCGCGACGCACTGACGCAGCTGGCCACGTCGCTCGATGGCGACGCCGCCGGTTCGAGCGATGGCGCGAAAGTGAAGCTGCTCGCGGCGTCGGTCCGCGATTTGGCGAACGCGTCGCGCTGAGCTGTCATCCCGAGGGGCGAAGCTCCTCGGGATGACAAACCAATATGAGTCGTGTCGCCTTCCAGGGTGAGCTCGGCGCGTTCAGCGAAGAGGCTGTGCAGCGTGCATTCGGCCTTGCCGCCGAGCCCATACCATGCAGAGAGAATCGCGACGTCGCGCGTGAGGTTGCGCGCGCGAAGGTCGATGCAGGTGTGTTGCCGGTTGAGAACACGCTAGCCGGGAGTGTGCCGGCGTCGTACGACGCGATTCTCGCTGAGCCCAGTCTGCATATCGTACGTGAAGTCGTCATCCCGATTCACCATTGCATCCTGGGTCTCCGGGGAGCCACGCTCGACACGCTGCGCACCGTCGAGAGTCATCCGATCGCGCTCGCGCAGTGCGCGACCTGGTTCGCTGCGCATCCATCGATCCATCAGCGTGCGGCGTACGACACGGCCGGAGCCGCGCGAGACGTTGCTGCTGCCGAGGACCCGTCGCGTGGCGCTCTGGCGAGTCGTATCGCTGCGAGTCGATACGGTCTCGCGTTGCTGGCCGAAAATGTCGAAGACCGCGGAGACAATCAGACGCGCTTCGTCGTACTCGAGCGAGCAGCGATCGAATTACAGGCAGACACTCCGGCAAAAACGGTTCTCATGCTCGAGGTGGACAACCGGCCAGGCTCGCTGGTGCGCATCCTGACGCCGCTGTCGAACCGCGGACTGAACCTAACGAAGCTCGAATCGCGACCGACCGGTGAGCCGTGGTCGTATCACTTCGTGCTCGAGTTCGAGCATCGTGCCGATGATCCGGCTGTCACCGCCGCACTGCGAGACGTCGAGCACGAGGCAGCACGCACACGCGTCGTTGGGACGTACGCGCGAGACTGACTCGACTAGGTGGCGTTCGCGAGCTCCCGCTCCTTGAGTGCGCGGCGCAGTACCTTTCCGACTTGCGTCTTGGGAAGCTCGCTCACGATCGCGATCTGAGAGGGCACTTTGTAGGGGGCGAGCCGCTCGCGGCAAAATGCCTTGATCTCGTCCTCGGTAACAGTCGTCCCGGGACGGCAGACGATCCATGCCTTGACGCGCTCGCCCTTGACCTCGTCAGGCAGTCCAACCACACCAACCTCCGCGACCGATGGATGCGCTGCAATCACTTCCTCGATCTCGCGCGGCCACACCTGGAATCCACTGGTCTTGATCAGATCTTTCTTACGATCGACGATGAAGAGGTAGCCGTCCTCGTCGAGGTACCCGAGATCCCCGGTGTAGAGGGCGCGATCACCGTGCCCGTCCTCGCGTAACATCTCGCGTGTCGCGTCAGGTTGGCGCCAGTAGCCCTCCATGAGTTGAGGCGCACTGAGGACGATTTCGCCGACCTCGCCCATGGCCATTGGCTTCGTTCCGCTCTCGGAGTCGACGATACGGACGCTGATGTCGGGCAGAGGCATACCTACTGAACCAATTTTCTTTTTGCCGGCCGCGGGATTCCCGACGACGGCCATCTGCGCCTCTGTCAACGAATATCCCTCCACGATCACGCCCCCGGTGGCTTCCTCGAATCGCTTTTTGGTTTCCGCCATCAAGGCGGCCGCCCCGCAGAAACAAAGCTTGATCGATCGGAAATCCACCTTTCCCGCACGCGCGAGCGGGTGATTCATGATGCCGTTCAACAGCGTCGGAACGGCAAGAATGAATGCCGGTTTCACGCGGTTGATCTCTCCAAGCAGGTCAGGGAGGTCGCGCGGATTCGGGATGAGGGCGAGCGGGTTGTGATTGATGAGCGCGAGGCTCTGTGCTCCGGTTTGAGTGAACGTGTGGAACAGTGGCAGCGGCACCATGATCGTGTCCGTCCACTCGAGCATCGTGGACTTCATCCACGCCTGCAGCTGGATTCCCGCGATCACGAGGTTGCGATGATGGCCGAGCACGCCCTTTGGCGTTCCGGTCGTGCCGCCGCTCATCAGAATCGTCGATGGGTCGTTAGGCGACACCGCGACTGGAGGCCGCTCCGAAGCCCGATGTTCGTGAAGCAGGTCGGCGAAGCGAAGATCGCGTGCCGCGACGGTGATGCGCTCGCCATCCTTCTTTTCTCGAAGCAGCGTGTACGCCACGCGCAACAGCGGCGATAAATATTCTTTGATACCGGTGGCGATCACACGCCGGACGTCTGTTCGCGATTGAACGGCTTTCACCTGGCCGTAGAAGCGATTGAGCACGACGACGGTCTCGGCGCCCGTTGTCGTGAGCGCGTCCGTCATCTCGCGCTGAGTGTACGTCGGATTGAATGGACAGACGATCGCGCCCGCCTTCCATGCACCGTACTGCGCCACGAGGAACTGCGGACAGTTCGGCAGAGCGAGCGCAACGCGATCTCCTTTCTTCACCCCAAGCGCCGCGAGCGCGGCCGCAAAGGCATTGCTCTCTCTGTCGAGCTCCGCCGCGCTCATCCGGCGTCCCTTGAAGATCAGGATCGCGTGATCTGGATGATCGCGCGTGACATCGGACAGGTAATCCAGCAGCGTGCGCTCGGGATACGGCTCCAGCGTCTCGGGGACGCCGGCGTCGTAGTGCGAGAGCCAAGGGCGAAGCGAGGGCATGTCGCTCAGGGGTTAGGGTCTAGGGGCATGGGGCTAGGGCCTAGCGCAGGGATTCACTCGCAGGCTCT
>DATEGN010000466.1:0-13397 GCA_035280125.1 Gemmatimonadaceae bacterium
TGATCCTCCTCACAGGCGCCCGGTCTCTCACCCGCCGTGCGCGGCTAGTTGTACCCTCCTCCTGCGCTAGCTGAGCGCTTCGCTGGCATTGCCCTCAGCCAAAGAACGGTTCGTCGCATTCCGTCGGTCGCTTCCCCGCACACCGCTGCTCGAGCGACAGACAATTCGCACGCGCGGACTCGCGTTCGCCGTGTACTCGACGCCGCCCATTGGTAGCGGCGCCGAGGCGCCGCCGTTGTTCTGCATCAATGGCGGAATGCTGTACGACCACGCGATGCTTTGGCCCGCGCTCTCTCCGCTCGCCCGTCGACGACAGGTCATTCTCTACGATCAGCGTGGACGCGGACAGTCCGAAGCTCCGCCCGATCCCTCGAGCGCATCGATTGAAGACGACGCCGCTGACGTCGCCGCTGTCCGTCGCGCGCTCGGCATCAGAAAATGGGATCTGCTCGGCCATTCCTGGGGCGGCGGCATCGCTTTGCTGGCTGCATCCATGGACGAGGCAGGCACGCGTCGGCTCGTCACAGTTGACGGAGTGGGTCCAACGAGCGCCTGGATGACAGTGCTCCGGCAAGTCGTGCAAGAGCGTTTGTCATCAGCCGATCGCCCTTCATTCGACAGAATCGACGACGCGGCGCTCACAAGACCAGACGCGGAAGTTCAGGCCGCCTACTCGCGCGTCATTTACCGTGCATGGTTCGCCGACGCTGAGCTCGCAAACTCGTTCGCGCCACCAAAGGTGACAAGCGACACGGGCGCGGCCATTCTGGCTCGCCTTCGCCGCGAAGGCTACGATTGGCGCGCGCGATTGCGTGCCCTTTCGGTCCCGACGCTCGTCATTCACGGCGAGGAGGACGCGCTTCCGCCTGCTGTCTCGGCGGAGTTGGTGGCGCTACTTCCTCGCGCGCAACGCCAGCTGGTGCCTCACTCGGGCCACATGCCTTTCTGGGAGGCGCCAGATGTCTTCTTCTCGTTCGTCGATTCCTTCCTAGCCGCCCCGTTCCCGGGCGCCGTTCGCCAATCTGTATGAAGCGTGCTAAGCGAGCGTCCCTGACCGTTCTTTATCTCGCTGTCGGCGCCGGTGCGTTAGGCGCCGTCAAAAAGACGCGGTCACCTGAAGTTGCTGTCGCGCACGCGCTCACCGCGTCGCGCGAACAGAGCGCAGCCGGCAGCGTCGGACGCGCGCTCTTCCCGGCGCGCGCGGACGATCTCGACGAACCGGATCGCGCTGCGGTGCGTCGTCGATTGCGACGCGACGAACCGGGCACGTACATCGCCGAGATTCTTCAGCAAAGGGACTCATCGCTCGCGCGATGGCCCGATCGTGGTGATCGTCCGCTGACGGTATGGATCCAGCCGACCGCGGCGATCGATGATTGGATGCCTGGCTACGTCGACCGAGTTCGTGAGGCCTTCGAGGAGTGGCAAGCCGTTGGCCTTCCGCTCGGCTTCGCGTTCGTCGACGACTCCGCCGACGCCGAGGTCCACGTCAATTGGATCGATCACTTCAATGAGCCAATCAGCGGCCGCACCAAGTGGGCGCGCGATGATGATTGGTTGATCACCGACGCGAACATCATTCTCGCCGTGCATCACCACCAGGGCGAGGTGCTTGACGAGGAGGCCATGCGCGCCATGGCGCTCCACGAGATCGGACACCTTCTCGGGCTCGATCACACACAAGATCAGACGAGTATCATGGCGCCCAAGGTCCGCGTGCGCGATCTCTCTTCTGCCGACCGCGCGACGGTGCGCCTGCTGTACTCCCTCCCGCCTGGTCCGGTGCGCTGATCCCGGCGAGAGATCGCCGCGCGATTCAGTCGTTCCTCGACCTTTGATTCATGGGACGCATCGAGTACTGGCTGCTTGGTGCTGTCGGCGCGCTGATCACGTTCATCGCGTACGAGAGCGTAAAGCCCACACTCGAGCCGCATCGTGACGCGTTTCAAGTGGCGCAGTCCGGCGTCCCGCGCAGTGAAATATTCGGCGACGCTCTCGATTCGACCGGCGCCCGCGAGAGTTTGTCGGATCGCGCTGACATACACAACGCTGTACTGACGTCGAGCACGCGCGCGCCTTCCCGCAATTCGGCCGAGATTCGGCGACGCATCGCCGACGCAGGAGCGCGGACATATATGAGCGATCTCCTGGCGATGCAGGACTCGGTTCTCTATCGATGGCCGGACAATCGGGAGAGCGGTGTTCGCGTGTGGATTCAATCAGATCCACATATTCGCGACTGGTGGGTTGGCTACGTACAGTCAGCGCGCGACGTGTTTCTGGAGTGGCAGACGGCCGGCATACCGCTTCGCTTCGTGTTCCCGACGGACTCTGTCGGCGCAGATATCGTGGTTCGGTGGATCGATCAGTTTCCCGTCAACGAGCTGCGCATCGGAAAGACGAGACGGTTGGCAGATCAGAATGCGTGGGTGAGGCACGCCGAAGTCATGGTCGCCCTTCATGACCGGGATGGCGACACCTTTCCGCCAGGAGAGATCAGCGAAATCCTTCGCCACGAAATCGGTCATGCGCTCGGCCTCGGACACTCGAAGAATACGGGAACGATCATGTATCCCGAGTCCACGCACCTCGAGATCACTGATCTCGATAAGGAGACGTTGCATCTGTTGTACTCTTTGCCTCCAGGTCGAGTGAAGTGATTGGTGGTTGTTTGGTTCGATGGCAACCCGCAACCAGCAACCAGCAATGAGCAACTAGCGCGCGCGCCCAGAACTTGCCCCTAAACAGCGCGCATGAGACCAATGTTCGACGTCGCGATCGTTGGGGGCGGGCCGGCAGGACTCTCGGCCGCGATCTGGCTTGCGCGATATCTCCATTCGGTTGTTCTCATCGACAGCGGCGACCCGCGCAACTGGGAAACGCGCGGCGTGAATGGATTTCTCGGCCTTCCCCACATACGACCAGCGAATCTGCGCGCACTTGGACGTGAGGAGTGCCGCTGGTACGGTGTCGAGCTCGTTGATGACATCGTCGTCGCCGTTGGCAAAGCAAGCGATGACAAATTCTCGCTTCAGATGGTCAGTGGCGAGCCGTTGCGCGCGCAACGGCTGCTTCTCGCGATCGGCATTCGCGACGTCTGGCCCGATATTCCTGGACTCGATCACACGTTCGGCCAGAACGCACACGTCTGTCCCGACTGCGATGGCTACGAAGCGCGAGGAAAGAAAATTGTCGTGATCGGCAACGGTCGGCGCGCCGTCGGGATGGCGCTCAACCTAACGACATGGACGCGTGACATCATCATCTGCACCAACGGTCAGCCATCTGAATTCGATCTGCCTGAATACTGCGAGAAGCTGGACGCGCTCAACATTCCGGTGCTCACGCAGCCGATTCTGCGCGTGGTTTGTGAGGGCCACGCGATTCACAGCCTCGAGCTGGCGGACGGCATGCAGCTCGATGCGGAGAAGATCTTTCTCGCGATCGGCCAGTTTCCGGCGGACGACGCCGGTACGAAGCTCTCGTTGCAACTCGGCTGCGAGCGCGACGACGAGGGACACGTGGTCATCGACGGCCACTATCACACGTCGGTTCAAAACGTCTACGCTGCGGGCGACATCGTTCCCGGTCCGCAACTCGCTATTGCCGGCGCTTCGGATGGAGCATTCGCTGCGTTAGCGATTCACAAATCGCTCGTGCCGGAAAACCAGAGGCTGGCGCCGAGAGATCAGGCGCTCACTACCAGCGGAGCGTGAGCGTACGCGTCCGGTTCTTACGAACGATCTCGAGCTCCACGTTGCGGTCTCCACCATGCGCGGCAACGATTCGGCGCAGCTGTGCGACCTCGGTGATGTCGCGTCCGTCCGCACGACGAATCACGTCACCGCCACGCAGTCCAGACGACCTCGCTGGATCGTAGAAGACTCGCGTGACGAGTACGCCGCTCGATACGCCGAAGATTTGCCCGAGGGATTCGTCGTTGATCGAGACCAGCGTCGCACCCATGACCGGAACGACACCGGCGTCTCGTCCCTCGAAAATCCGAATCTGCGGTGTGGGCCGCGTGAGGAGTCCGTTGCGCGGCATCCTCATGATTGCGAGCGGCATCGAGTCGCCCGCGAAATCTGGCGGGCTGAATCCCCGCAGCGCCTCGATCTGCGGTGGCGCCTTCGTCACGGTCACGTCGTATTCACGATCTTCGCCGTCACGACGAACGGTGACGGTGATCCGCCGCGAAGGCTGAAGCAGCTTCGTTAGGTTGATCTCGTGATCGCGCAGATCCGCCCCGTTGTACGCGAGGAGCGCATCGCCTCGGAGAATGCCGGCGCGCTCCGCGGGTGAGCTGGGCTCGACGGAGATGACCTGCGGGTAATTGAAGTATCTGATGTAGACACTGTCCTTCCGCACGATGCGCTGCTGCGTGCCCTGTGCGTTGATGCCGATCCAGCCAGGCTGCAGCGACCGCACCGCGCCACGCGGCAGCGAACGAGCGAATTCCCGAGCCTGCTGCGCTAGCGCTCGGGCGTTGGGCGACGACATGGAACCAGAAGGGTCGAGCACCCGCACGCGATTGCCCTGTTCCTGCTCGCTGATGTCCGCGAGCGACGTAATGATCGAGCGCAGCTCGCGAACGAGATCGACTCGATCGGGCGCATCGAGCCCGAGTCCCTCGACTTCGTGCTGCAGCGAGTCGAGTCGGTCCTGCAATAATGAACGCAGGCTGCGGAGGTACGCGGTATCGGCCGAGCGTCGCAGCTGCAGTCGATAGACACGGTCGCTGTCTCGCTGCGCCATCGGCGTCTGCGCCATGACGCATGGCGCACTGATCACGAGCCCGACGAGCGGTACCCATGATGAAACACGTACTCGAGGCATCATCGCCATACTACTCCTACGTCGAGTCATTAGAAAATGCTCACCCGCATGTCCGCGGGCAACGACGCATTGAGCTGCCGGATGGTCGCCTCCCGCTGCCCGAGCGTCGTTAGGTAATAGCCGTTCATCACTGGATCACCGGGTGATTCGGCGAGCGCCTGACGCACCGTTGCCCCGACCTCGTCGAGCGTTGCCAGACGGAGACGGATCGCCGCTGGGCTGTCTGGTGAGGCCTGGAGCGTGTCGCGCGCCGCGAGATAAAACGCCGCGCTCTGATACAGCGTTTGCGCCTGCTCCTGCGCGCTTCGCGCCTCATCGATGCTCGAGAACGACGACGAGTCGGTCGCCGGCCTGCCGGCAAATGCCCTTCCACCATGTCCAGCTCGGGAGAGCACCGATCCCACGGCCGAGTAACGACCGTAGGCCACGCCGCCAATCGCGATCAGCACCGCGGCAGCTGCTTGCGTCCAGGCTCCGCCGAATCGTCGGGGACGCCGGGCAACGCGCCATTCCCCTGTATCGATGACTCCGTCAGCCCGTAGTGCTGGCGCGAGAGTTTCCCAATTGCTCAACGGTGCACCGATACGCTGCTCCGCGTTCGCCAGATCTCGCAAGGTGCGGTATGCCGCGCGCTCGGCCGCGCATCGCTCGCACGATGCGAGATGCGCGAGCTCCGCCGAAGTGGGCGGGTCGTCGTACAGCGCCGAAAGGCGCTCATCAGGCAGGTGCGATATGTCCACGGTCAGTCCTCGGTTTCGTTGCATCGGATACCGCATCTACTAAATGGGCGAGCAGCTTTCGCAGCTTTGCCCGGGCTTTGAAGAGTTGTGATTTCGAGCCGCCCGCGGTAATGCCGAGGTCGCGAGCAATCTCCTCGTGAGTAAAGCCTTCGACGTCGTGCAACACGAACACGGCACGCGCGCCCGGCGAAAGCTTGGTCATTGCTTCTTCGATCGAGGCGGCGAGGAAGGACCGGTCCGTGTCGATCTCGACCGATGCGCTGTCCTCCTGAATTTCGGATTCCGCCATCGCGAGCCTTCTCGTTTTGCGTAGAGCGTTGAGTGTGCGGTTCACCGCGATGCGATGCGCCCATGTTCCGAACTGTGAGTCGCCACGATAGCTCGGCAGCGCACGGAAGATCTGGATCCAGACCTCCTGGGCGATGTCGGCCGCCAGGTCCTGATCGGGGCCGACAAGCCGGCGAACGACGAGGTCGATATGCGGAGCGTGGCGTGTCCACAACGCCCGTAGCGCCGACTCATCTCCTTCGATTGCCTGGCGAATCGTGAGAAGCTCGATAGTCACGGGGAATTTGTCACTGAGAGGCTGAGAATGGTTTGCGAATCGGCCTCAAAGTGCTAGGTGTTTCGTGCTGTGTGCCAGGGTCCGGTCAGACGAGCACCGACCCCTGGCGCCCAGCACCTCTACGTTCGGAAGCGTTTGGCGCACCGTTGCATAGGTGCCCCTTGCTCGTCCGGTTTCCATGCGACATTATTTCCGACGCGCGGCCCCCGCCTTGGAACCTTGGTCGCCCTCACATAGTAAGGCACTCATAATGCCGGATGCTTTTTCCCCCACGTCCGGCTCGCCACCGTCTTCGTTGCACGGCATCTGCATTCTATGCGTTATCGAGCCATTCGTTAGCGCCGCGTCTTGATTTCAGCTCGCCCGACTGGGGAGTCGAAGTGTTGGTTTCTCTGCTGTTCTCGGCTTTGACGCTCGTATCTGGCGACCCCACTGGCCCGGGGGGACTGCCAGTGAAGGCACCCCGTTCGGTCGGGATGTCAGCCACTCGGCTGGCTAAGATCGACCACGTCGTTATGCGAGGCATTCAAGCCGGTGGCTATCCCGGTGCCGCGGTCGTCGTTGGGCGCAAAGGCGCAGCTGTCTGGCAGCGCGGCTTTGGCCGCCTCGACTGGACTCAGGAGAGCGAATCAGTCACTCCCACGCAGAGCATTTACGATCTCGCTTCGCTGACGAAGGTCGTTGGCACCACCACTGCCCTGATGATTCTCTACGATCAGGGAAAGATCCACCTCGACGATCCCGTCTCGAAGTACATCCCTGAGTTCTCGGGTGGCGAGAAGGATCTCGTCACCGTCAGGCTCCTTCTCGAGCACCGATCCGGCTTACCTGCCGGACGCGACCTCTGGCGCATCGCTCACAGTCCCGACGAGGCTCGCCAGACGGTCATCGAGACACCACTCGTCTACCATCCCGACCAATACTACGAGTACTCAGATCTCGGCGCGGACATGCTCGGCTTCATTGTCGAAGCAGTTTCAGGGCAGAGACTCGATCAATTCCTCGCCGACCATGTCTGGAAGCCGCTCGGCATGGAGAACACGTTCTTCAAGCCGGCAGACTCGCTGCGAGACCGAATTGCGCCAACCGAAGTGAATCCGCCGCGCGGTTATCCGCTCCGTGGCGAAGTCCACGACGAGAACGCCTTCGCTCTCGGTGGCATCGCCGGACATGCTGGGTTGTTCAGCACGGCGTCGGATCTCGCTGTGTTCGCTCAGATGATGCTCAATGGCGGTGAGTACGGCGGCACGAGGATCATCGCGGATTCGACTGTCGCGCTCTTCACCACTCGTGCGGCGCGCACCCGAGCGCTTGGGTGGGACACCTGCGCTGGGGACGGTAGCTGCGGCACGTACCTGAGCGAGCGCGCATACGGCCACACCGGATTTACGGGTACGTCGCTCTGGATCGATCCGGATCGCGACATGTTCGTCATCCTGCTCACGAACCGAGTACACGCGGCACGCGCGCGCCGTCCCGCAAAGGTGATTGCTGACGTGCGCGCCGATCTCTCCGACGCCGCTGCCCTCGCCGTGATGGACTACGGCGATGGCATGCTCGTGATGCCGGCAAAGTTCAGAGCTGACCGCGCAATCGGATGGAATAGGCCGGAGCGGGTGGCGCGCGCGCGGCACTCGCGCACTCACACGTCGGTGAGCGCGGGCCGCATCGGGACGAAATCGAGCGGCGCGAAATCCAAGTCGTCCGCCGCGAAATCGTCGTCCGCCGCGAAATCGTCGAAGTCCAAATCGAAGAAGAGCACCGCCAAGAAGCCTGCCGCAAAGCATCCGACAAAGAAGACGGCGCACAACAGCTAACTGTCATTAGCGCTCAGTACATCCAGCCGAGCCCGATGTAGACTGCGGCTGTCGATTCACTGGAGTGGCCGACGTCGGTAGCAACGATGAAGCTCGGGCCGACGCCTATGCGCACCCCACCACCATAGCCGACGTGGACATCGTCGAGCGCTTGCTCAACGCGGAGCTCCTCCGCCCACACGCGCCCCGCATCTGCGAACGCACTCAGTGCGAGAAAGGATGAGCGCCCGAAGACTGAGAACTCAGTCGTGCGCCATCGCAGCTCGGAGTTGCTGAGCAGAAGCGACTTGCCGATGTAACGATCCTTCGGGATTCCCCTCAGGCTACTCGAACCGCCGAGCCCTTCGCCTTGCTTGAAGGAGGACTGAATGGTCGGTAGCTCATCGAAGGGCACATCCCCAGCAGCGCTCTGAGCAATCACGCGCTGAGCGAACGTAACGCGTCGGCCCAGTGGGATGTACTGACGCAATGTCGCTGTCCAGCGAGTGAAGTCCTCAGAGCCTCCCAGTCCCTTGCTCGCACGCTGGACGATCGCCTCCGCCCATGTGCCGCGGCTCGGTCCGATCTCCCGATCCCGTGTGTCCCACAGGAGGCCAGCGCGCACGTAACTGATGCGGTCCGGCGGCGGCGTTTGCCCATTTTGTTGAACCGCGATAAGGGTCGTGCCCGAGTCGTATGGCGTGAGGTCGATCGACGAGCGAGAATATCCGCCGCCAATCAGCAATCGCGCGGAGGATTTCCCGAGACGATGCTGAAGGTCGGCGGTTGCCCGGAGACGCTCACGGCCGAAGCGATAAAAATAGGAATTTGGTGCTTTCTCGAGTGCCGGGTCGTAAGGACTCGAGTTACCGACGCCATAGTACGGCTGGGCGCGCTGCTCTTCTCTCCCCGCGAACGCGCTCACGCGCCATCCCATCGGCAGCAGTGTTGGTGCATCGAAGAAGACCGTCGCGTCGCGCCGGCCTCTGCTCGTCAGCAGCACCGTTGGTTGAATCGTGAAGCGATACGGCTGTACGCCCAAGCCATAATTGTAGAGCTCGAAGGCCGCCCCAATGCCATAGCCTTCGTCGGCGTCGAAATTGAAGGCAGGAACGCCGTTCACGTCCCAGCCTGTGGGTGCGCGAGTGGTCGCTTGCGACGCGGCACGATCGCCGCTCTGCGCATTGGCACTTCCAACGAGGATCAAAGCGAACCCTGTGCAGCAGATGCTTTGGATGCGAGAGCGCATGGCTGGTCACTCCGTCGACGAGTCGAGAAGAAGCTCGTGTCCAGCGATATGAGCAGCCATGCGCGTCATGACGTAGCAGCGCGAAGGTGCTGACGTAGATGATTCCTGTCGCTGACGCCGAAGTTGGTCGAGATCCGCTCGAGCTTGCGCGAGAGCTCGTGATGCTCCACGGATGGAACGCCACCGCGTACCAGATCGTGAACCCTGGGATGTCGCTCTGGTTCACCTCCACGGCCGACGCGGTCGTCGGCTACGTCGAGCGCGGGCGGGTTCGAGTCGTCGCCGGGTCACCCGTCTGCCCGGAACAGCGCCTCGCCGACGTTCTCACCGAATTCGAGAGTGAGTGCGCCGAAGCCGGACTGCGCGTGTGCTACTTCGGCGCCGAAGCGCGACTCGAAAATCTGCTTCGGTCGCAGCGAACGCATTCGATGGTTCTGTTGGGTGCTCAGCCGTCGTGGAATCCAAGCCATTGGTCGAGCATCATTGCGAGCAAATCCTCGCTCCGTGCACAGCTGAATCGGTCGCGAAACAAGGGCGTCGTCGTGTCGCCGATGTCGTCGGAGGAAGCGACCGGCCACCCTGCGCTGAGGCGTGTGCTCAATGAGTGGCTGGCGACGCGAGGTCTCCCGCCGATGCACTTCCTCGTCGAACCGGACACCCTCACGAGGTTACTCGATCGTCGAATTCTCGTCGCGCGATCACGTTCGAGTGAGATCGTGGCCTTTCTCGTTGCGTCGCCGGCGCCCGCTCGCGGCGGCTGGTTGATCGAGCAATTCGTCCGCGGTCGGAACGCACCGAATGGCACTGTAGAGCTGTTGCTCGACTCGGCCGCGCGATCATTCGCCGCCGACGGATACGACTATGTGACGCTTGGCCTCGCGCCGCTCTCGCGCCACGGCGCCGGTCCGGAGGCAAATCCCGCGTGGCTTCGATGGCTGCTGCGCTGGGTACGCGCGCACGGGCGACGGTTCTACAATTTCGAGGGCCTCGACAACTTCAAGGCGAAGTTTCTGCCGGAGCGATGGGAACCGGTATACGCAATCGTCAACGAACCCCGCTTCTCGCCGGCCGCATTATACGCGATCGGCGCCGCGTTCAGCGACCGCTCACCACTATCGACGATCTCGCGCGCGCTGTGGCGCGCGGCGCGCACCGAAGGGGGGTGGCTTCGCCGGCGAGTGATGCACTCCTGAACGCCCGCGCTATCTTGCACGTGGGAGGAGAGCGACACGATGGACGAGATCAAAGACGACGCCGAAAGTGCGAATTCGACGCCCGAGCCTAAGGACGCGCCGATCCCGGCAGCGCGCGATGCGATTACGCCCGATATCGCGAAGCTCGCGCTGAGGAAGGTGAAGGATCCCGAGCTCGGGCTGAATATCATCGATCTCGGGCTGGTGTATGAGGTCACGGTGGACGCGAGCAACAATATTCATGTCGACATGACACTCACGTCGCCGGGATGCCCCGCCGGCCCTCAGATCATGACCGACGTCGAACGAGCGTTGCAGGCGCTGCCGGGCGCGGGTGACGTCGAGCTCAATCTCGTGTGGTCGCCCTACTGGACGCCCGAGAGAATCGAGCCACGGGTCCGAGCGTACATGGGCCTCTGACGGGGAACGGAGGAGGCCCCCGTCCTAGACGGCGGCTTTGCGATGCGGCGCCAGAGCAGCCAGGAAATACGCGCCCAGCTCCTCCACCTGCCACTTTCGTAGCTCGGAGATCTCTCGCATCGCCTCGATCGTCGAGGGATTGCGGCGGGCGACCGCCTCGAGTCGATCCCGGGAACAAAGCACACCTGGATCCATATCGAGTCGCAGGGCTGCGGCGTCGCGAGCTGTACGTAGCGCGGCTACGCGAACATCGAACTCCGGATCGCGCTCCCAACGAACCGCCTTCGGGAATCGAGGCAGCTCCGCGTCGGTCAGGGTCATTCCGCGCTTCACGGCATCGAGAATGTCCGCGTATGCTCGCTCGAGCAGCGATCGGGGCATGCCTTTGATCGTCGCGAGTGCTTCACGAGTGCTGGGTTTGGTCCTTGCGATCTCGAACAGCGGTTCATTTCCGAGCACGCGAAAGGTCGCGCGGTCCGCTCGACGGGCGACGTCGTTGCGCCACGCGACGAGTTCACGGAGCAGTGCCAGCTCGCGTCGATTCAGATCGCGCGCGCCTTTGAGGCGGAGAAACGAGGTTGACTCGTCCTCGTCGTCCCAACGCGTTTCCTCGAGACGCGTGAACTCTTCGCGGGCCCATTCCCAACGCCCATGCGCTCCAGCTCCTCGGCGAGTCGATTCCGCAGACCGAGGAGGTGCATCGTGTCCTGCGACGCGTACTCGAGCATGTCGGGGGTGAGCGGCCGCATCGACCAGTCGGCGCGTTGATGCTTTTTGTCGAGATTCAGGCCGAAATATTTCTCGAGCAGTGCGGCCAGACCGAATGCGCGGATGCCGAGGAGCTGAGCGGCAACGCGCGTATCGAAGATGTTGCGCACACGCCAGCCGTAGTCTTGGCGTAGCAGCCGAAGATCGTAGTCGGCATCATGGAACACGATTTCGATGCCGGGATCTTCCAGGAGCTGGCCTAACTCCTGTGGAACACCAATCGGCAACGGGTCGATAATCGCGGACCTGTCCCGGGTGGAAAGCTGGAGCAGGTAGATTCGATCGATGAAGCGATGGAAGCTTGCTCCCTCGGTGTCGACCGCGACACGGTCGATGGCTCCGATGGATTGCAGGAATCGCGAAGTGTCTTGCGCCGTGTCGAGATAGATCGCCTGATGCCGCATCGTGGGCTGACTGGTCCGCAGACAAATGTAGCGTGCGGACTGGAGCAAGCGCGCAGCGGGAGCAAGCGCGCAGCGCTTGCGACTTCACATAAGCTGCCTGCGAGCGAAGCGAGCAGGCATTCGCCTTGCCTCGCGTAGAGCAATGACCGACCCGATTCGTAAGGACGAGAGCGCCGATTTGCGCGATCGAACCGCGGCGCCGCGTGGCAGTCCGACCGTGTACGGGGAACGGCGCCGGCGGACGATGGGGTGGCGCAACAAGGATGTATTGCGCACGGCTGCCCTCGTGATCGCGATGTATGTCGGCGTGCGAATGATCTGGTTCGCTAGCCCCCTTTTTCTCACCGCCTTCCTCGGGATTCTTTTCGGACTCGCAGTGTCGAGCGGCGCCGACCATCTGGTGCGCTGGCACATTCGGCGCGCAGCGGGTGCGGCACTGGTCGTCATGACGTTCATCGGGCTTCTCGTCGGCTTCGGCACCTGGGTGGCTCCGACGATTCGCGTGCAATCTGTCGAGCTCAGACGGCGTTTGCCGGAGGCCATCGATCGGCTCGAGTTATGGGTCAACCGTCACAACGACGGATTGATCGGAAGCTTTTTGACGACGTCAAATGGCCCGGTGAGGCACGACAGTTCGCAGGCCAGGGGCGGCACGACGTCTTCGGCGCGGCCCGGTGTCCAATCCAACGAAGCCGACTCGACGAGCGCGACGCCGCTGCGCGATCGAATCAGCCGCCAGATTGCCGGTGCGACGCGCTATCTCTTTCCATTCTTGTCGTCCACGCTCGAGGTGCTGGGCGGTCTTTTGATCATCCTCTTCCTCGCGATCTACATCGGCGCCGATCCGGACCTCTATCATCGGGGCCTGATGCAGCTCTTTCCGCGACGAGCGCGCGACCGGGCTGGTGAGGTGCTCTCGGCGATGGCGACGGTCCTTCGTCGCTGGCTCGTCACGCAGCTGATCGCGATGGTCGTCATCGGAACCGTGACGACGGTTGTCTTGCTGCTGCTCGACGTGAAAGCAGCGTTCGCGCTGGGGATCCTCGCCGGCCTGCTGGAGTTCATTCCGACTGTTGGACCAATCCTCAGCGCCGTGCCCGCGGTCGCGATGGGATTCCTCGACTCCCCCGAGAAGGCGCTCTACGTTGCGATTGCATTCTGGGCGATTCAGTTCGCGGAGAACCATCTGCTCATTCCGCTGCTGATGAAAGGCGGCGTCGACGTGCCGCCGGCATTGACGATTCTCTCACAGGCGCTCATGGCAATACTGTTCGGCTTTCTCGGGCTGATGTGCGCCGTACCGATTCTTGCCGCGACGATGATAGCCGTGAAGATGCTGTATGTCGAAGACGTGGTTGGCGAACGCGTGTCGGTAACGAACGAGAATCCGGCGACAGACGTCGCGCCGGCTTAACGCCAAAGCGAG
>DATEGN010000467.1:0-7974 GCA_035280125.1 Gemmatimonadaceae bacterium
AGCTCGATTAGCGTCACGAACAACTACTTCGACCCACTCAGCACGACTGTTCCGGTGGGTACGAAGGTGAATTGGACGTGGAACACCTGTGCGAATGACCCTTACGGCGGTCAGACCTGTGTAGCGCATAACATTCTGTTCGATGACGGTCCAACGTCGGGGTCACTGGACAATGGATCGTGGTCGCGGACGTTCACAGTCGCGGGGACGTACAAGTATCACTGCACCATCCATGGCGCGGCGATGTCGGGCACGGTCGTCGTGCAGTGAGGGTGCCTAACGGTGCGTCGTATCGCGCGATGCGGCAGGGCGTCGCGCGGTATCGCGCCGTGCTGTGTCGCGACGCGCCTCGGATGTCACTCGTCCCGCGGCGTCGACACGAAAGCGGGCACGCCGGCCATCGGTGACAAAGACGTCATAGCATCCGGCGCGGAGCGGCAGGGGGCCGGCGTTGACGATGTACCCAGCGGGCGTGACACCGTACTCGATGCGAGACGGCGCGCCGTTCGAGCCTGTGGCTACAATTTGCCAGAGCACCGTTTCGCTCCCGCATGCGACGACGGAAAGTCCGTAAATCGTCCCCACCGGTCCACGTCCGGTGGTGTCAGAGAGTACGAACACCGGTTTGAGCGGGGTGCTGCCGGGTTCCACTCGGACTTCATTGACGAGCGTTTCACACGAGGCGAGCACGAGCGTGAGTGTCGCGGCGATCGTCGCGATACAGAATCGTGCACTCGTAGTGACGTGACTCACAGCGTGAACCGAGATATGCACACAGAGTGTGCGGTCGTTGTGGATTTGTTGAGTTCAGCCGCGCGTTCGACCACGCGGAGTTGATTTAGAGGATGCTCGCCTCTTCGGCACGGTGAATGCACAGTAATGGGTTGCCGCGCGATGCAACGTAGCGCAGTAGGTGGGGGCGCGGCGAGGGAGTGTGGGGCATACCGAGTTGGGGAGGGGCTCGTCGCTCCTCCCCGCTCGATTTTATCGGCCGATGCCGGCCTCAACGGGCGTTCGGAAGCGTCGATATCGAGCCTCGAGGAGTGGACCGGTGCACGACTTGGATGAGCGGGGTTTGGTCGATCGAGTCATGGTCGAATGGTGGGACTCTGCTGCGCACGCACTCCCGTGGGCAGGAATGCCGCTCGACGATCGCTACGGAGAGCTACGTCGCTTGGCAACGGCGCTCGTATCATCGGCGGTCGTGAGCGGCGGTCATTCGCGCGACCCACAGGAATCGGGCGCCAGAAATGGCGTCATCGCCGCTGCGATCGACCATGGTCGGTATCGCGGCCATCAGGGCGGCACGTGGGAGCTGCTCCTCTTCGAGCTGACGTTCCTCAGCGATGCGTTGCGCGTGGCCGTTCGCGGCTCGGCACTGCCACCGATCATGAGCGCGCAGTTCGAGCGAGAGCTCGCCGCGGGGTTGCGCGTCGCAAAGCCCGCATGCTCGTTGGGGCTGCGCGAAGCGATTCACGAGCAAAGCTCGTCGCATCGCGCGATCGACAGTTGACCGCCGACCGAACGCGCTGACGAATCGCCGCTCACTCATCCGTGAGTGCGGCGGAGGGCGATGGCGTTGCCGCGACGTTCACGTCGATCGGCAAACGGTGGCCATTGCGCTCCTCGACCTGATCCAGCACGCCCTGCCACACCGCAGCGAACGCGTGACCGACGTCGGTCGGTGCCTTTCCGCGGGTGAATTCGGCGGTGTTGCCAGCAACCCAGAAGGGCGGCTCGTCACTGATATTGAGTGAATCATAAACACCCTTGACGTCGTCGTAGACGAGCGTCGCGTTCGCTGTGTGCGCGTAAAAGCCGGGACGATATCGCCCGTTCGACAGCACACGGGCCGTCCAAGCCTTATAATAGTCACGCATCGCACGCGGCACCGTGTTCATGTGCTCGACGTCGAGAAAGATCACCGTGCCCGCGGGGAAACCTTCCGCCCGTGTTCGCGCAATCGCGTCATCGGCCTCACTGCGGCCGCGCGCCGCGCTCACGAACTGCGTGGAGCACGTCGAACCGGGTTCGGCGCGAGGCTGAACCACCACCTTCATTGGAACACGCTTGGTGACATAGCTGACGACGGTTCGACCCTTGCGCTTTTTCACTTGGCGAACTCGACGCTTCACGTATTTGGTGACGACTTCTGCTTTGCCCGGTGTTTTTCCCCAGGTCTGCTGGCCGACGTATACCACGGCGAGACCCCACCCCATTCCCTCGAGCTCGTCGCGCTTGCCGGCCCAGCTGTCGTCGCGATGGCACGGCGCGGACGGCAAGTAATAGCCGACCCACTCGTACGAGCCGTCATCGCGCCATGCCTGCATCGCGTCGTCGCCGGGGTACTTGCTCGTGTCGAATCCGAGATGCCGGCCCGCGGTCGACGAGGTGACGTTGTCCGCGGCGGAAGCGAGCGCCGTCGAGGAATAGGCGAGCGGATTCGACAAGTCATCGAGATTCGATCCGTCGCGGCCACCGATGCCGAAGACAACGGCGCCGGCGCTCAGAAACATCACGACATCACGGGGCTTGAACAACGGCTCCTCCAGATGCGCTCGTTTGCGACGCCCGAACCGATGAGCGTCCTTGACCCTACCCGTAGTTAGGCAAGAGGTTCCGCGAAACTGGTCTGCGAGCTGGAGTGTGAGACGCGCATATTGCTCCAACCCCCTTGCCGTCACGGTAGCGCTCGTATTCGCCGTGCGGGCGCACGCCCAGGCCGTCGATTGGCCGACCTACGGAAGCGACGCTGCGGCAACGAAGTATTCCACGCTCGGCGACATCAATCGCGAAAACGTCCAGCGCCTAACGGTAGCCTGGCGCTGGCGCGTCGGGGAGCGCTCGATTCCGAAGACCGATAGCACGAAAGCGGCGCGTCCCGGGAGCTTCGAGGCGACGCCGCTCATGATCGGCGACACTCTGTACTTCAGTACACCGTACAATCGCGTCGTCGCAATGGATGCCAACACCGGACGACCGCTTTGGATCTACGATCCACGCGCCTATGCGTTCGGTCAGCCATCGAACGGCACCGGCTTCGTGCATCGCGGCGTCGCCACCTGGACGAATGGACGCGAGCGGCGCGTGTTCATCAACACGCGATGGCGCCTGATCGCGCTCGATGCACACACGGGAAAGCCGATTCCTGATTTCGGCGATGCGGGTGAGGTAGATCTCGCGGCCAAGCTCCGGCGTCCCGTCAATAAGCTGCACTACACCAACACGTCACCGCCCGTGGTGTGGGGCGATCTCGTCATCGTCGGTAACGGCGTCGGCGACCGACTGGTCTATCACGACGATCCACCGGGGGACGTGCAGGCATTCGATGTCCGCACCGGAAGGCGTGTGTGGGACTTCAATCCGATCCCGCAGCCCGGCGAATTCGGAAACGAGACATGGGAAGACAGCTCATGGAAGCACACCGGGCACACGAACGTCTGGGCACCGTTCAGCGCCGATAGCGCGCGTGGTCTCCTCTATCTCCCTTTGAGCACGCCGAGTAACGATTGGTATGGTGGAGCGCGCAAAGGCGACAATCTCTTTGCGGAGTCGATCGTGTGCATCGACGCGCGGACAGGGAAGCGAAAGTGGCACTTCCAGACAGTGCATCACGGCTTGTGGGACTACGACATCCCCGCGCCGCCCGTACTGGGCACCGTCATCGTGAATGGTCGCCGCACCGACATCGTCGCCGTTCCCACGAAAATGGGTTTTCTCTTCGTCTTCGACCGTGTTACTGGCCGTCCGATCTGGCCGATTGTCGAGAAGCCCGCTCCAGCGAGCGACGTTCCCGGCGAGCGCACATCGGTCACGCAACCAGTTCCGACGAAACCGGCTCCCTTTGCTCAGCAAGGATTCTCCGAGAGCGATGTCATCGACTTTACGCCCCAGATCAAGCAGCGCGCGCTGGCGGCAATCGCGTTGTATCGGATTGGGCCTCTATTCACACCGCCATCCAACGCGGGCACCATCGTCATGCCAGGCGCGATCGGCGGCGCCGGTTGGGGCGGGGGAGCCTTCGACCCGGAAACGGGCGTGATCTACATCAAGGCCACGAACTCACCCGCGCTTTACAAGATTCTGAAGACCGAATCGATCTCGGACACCGTCGACGGAGCTTACATGGTCGATCTGCCGCATTCGACGCTCTCGCTTTCGTTAGGTGCGAGCGGCGACACGGCGGCGGAGCACCAGCCACCAATGTCGGAGCTGCCGATCAACAAACCACCCTATGGCACACTGACGGCGATCGATCTCAATACGGGCGATCGGCGGTGGCAAATCACCCTCGGGGATTCGCCACAGATACGTCGGAATCCACTGCTGCACGACGTTCCGCTACCGGCGCTGCTCGGTGTGGCCGGCGCACCCGGAGCGATCGTGACACGTGGCGGCCTCGTGTTCGTATCCGGTGGCGGATCGACACTCTACGCAATCGACAAGGCGAGCGGCGCGACTCGCTGGCAGGCCGACCTCGGCCGACGCGCGTACGCGGTGCCAATGACGTACCGGACCCGGGCAGGCAGACAATTCGTTGTGATCGCGACAGGCACCGGTTCCGACGCAGAGCTCGTCGCCTTTGCTCTCGACGGTCGGAACCTCGAGCAGCGTCACTGAGGATGCGAAGCGCTCCGTGAACATGCCGGTCTCTGCTGATCGGGATTTGTACGTTGTGCAGGCGCAATCCTTGTAATGATGAGCAGAGCCAGGCACTTCGGATTAGGGGGCTTTATGAAAGGATCAACATTGCGAGCTGCATCCCTGGTGGGAATAGCGATGGCGCTCGCCGCGTGCAGCGGAAAGCCAAAGGACGAGGCAAGCTTCAAAGCGTCGGTAGACTCGATGACGCCGCATCTCGATAGCACGAAGGCGGCACTCGATTCCTCGAAGACCGGGGCAGCGGTCGGCACCCAGGTGGATACGACGAAACTCGGCGCGCGGAAGACGGAGAGCATTCTCACCAAGGCCCGTAAAGCGCCGTGAACAAGGCGATCGTCCTCGTCGATGGATCGAACGTCGCGCATTCGACAGAGGGCGAAAAGGCGCAGCTCGGGAACATCCTCGCGGTGCGCGAGAAGCTCGCTGAGGAGGGACTGGAGCCGGTCGTCGTCGTGGATGCGGCGCTTCGACATCAGATCGACGATCCGGCGGGTTACGAACAGCTCGTGGACCAGGGCGTCGTCAGGCAGGCGCCGGCCGGAACCGACGCCGATTACTTCATTCTCACCTTCGCACGTGAGCTCGATGCGCGCATCGTTTCAAACGATCGTTACCGAGACCGACTCCGTGATTTTCCGGACGCGACGGATCGCCTGATCAGATTTATGATCGTCGAGCGCGAAGTAGTGCTCGAGCGAAGAGCCGGGAAACGTGCACCTGGCCGGAAGCGAAGCGGGCGAAAATAGATTCTGGTGGATGGTTGTTGGTGACCGGTCGTCTTGCCGGCGGGGTTCTCCTCGCCGGCTTTTCGATTACGAATCACCAACACCCGACGACCAATCGCGGAGGTAACCTTTCCGCTGCGCGGAGCGTCCTAACAACCGGCGCAGTGTCCCCCTTCCAGAGGTCGTAATGTCTCCCTCGCACGTCTTGCGCACGCTCGCTGCCGCGGCCGCTGCCGGTGTCGTCGTGCTCGCATCGTCATCCGCGATGGCCCAGGCCCCCAACGCCGCCTCGTCCCTCGTGAAAGGAGTGAGCGTCGAAGGCATCACGGAGTACCGACTCCCGAACGGTCTGCGCCTCCTGCTGTTCCCGGACAAGTCGAAGCCGCAAACGACAGTCAACATCACCTATCTCGTCGGCTCACGGCAGGAAGGTTATGGCGAGACGGGCATGGCGCACTTGATGGAGCACATGCAGTTCAAGGGGACACCGAAACACCGTCACCCGACGGAGGAAATCACGGCACACGGCGCGACATATAACGCGTCGACATCGTTCGACCGGACCAACTACTTCGAGACGTTCGCCGCAGCGGATTCGAATCTGGCGTGGGCCCTGGATCTCGAGGCGGACCGGATGATGAACAGCTTCATCGCACGCGAAGATCTCGACAAGGAGATGCCCGTCGTTCGAAACGAGTTCGAGAAGGATGAGAACAGTCCGTTCATGGTCACACTGAAACGCGTGTTGGGGACCGCGTATCTCTTCCACGCATATAGCCATTTGCCGATCGGAGCACAGAGCGACATCGAGAATGCGCCGATCGACAAGTTGCAAGCGTTCTACCACAAGCATTATCAGACGGACAACGCGATTCTGATGATCGCCGGCAACTTCGACGAGCAGCGCGCTCTTTCACTCGTGCAAGAGAAGTTCGGCTCGATGCCCCGGCCGACGCGCGTGCTGGACCAGACCTACACCGTCGAGCCGACGCAAGATGGCGAGCGGATGGCGACGATTCGTCGCGCCGGGAACGCGCAGCTGATCATGTCCTTCTATCACATCCCCGCTGGAACGCATCCAGATTTTCCCGCGATCGACGTGTTGACACGCGTACTCGGCGATCCGGCGTCGGGGCGCTTGCAGAAGGCACTCGTCGAGACGAAGAAAGCGGCGAACGTGCAAGCGAACAATCTGCAGCAGCACGACCCGGGCGGACTCTTTCTCGCCGCTCTCGTGCAAAAGACGCAATCGGTCGATAGCGCCGAGACAGCGCTTCTCAATGCGGCGACCGAGATCGCGACGACGAGGCCACCGACGACCGAAGAGGTCGAACGAGCGAAGACAGAAGTCCTCAAGAACTTCGACCTCGCGCCAACCAACACCGATCGGTTCGGTCTGGAGTTGAGTGATTGGATGGCGATGGGCGACTGGCGTCTGTTCTTCTATCACCGCGATCAAGTGAAGAAGGTGACGGTGCAGGATGTTCAGCGCGTCGCGAGCACGTATCTCAAGGAATCGAATCGCACTCTGGGTCTGTTCATTCCGACGGAGAAGCCCGATCGAACGGAGATCACGGCTGCGCCGCCGGCCGATTCCCTGCTCAGGGGCTACCGGAGCGATGCCGTGGTTGCGACCGGCGAGTCGTTCGACCCATCGCCGACGAATATCGAGTCGCGCGTACATCGCAGCGCGCTGAAGTCGGGCTTCCGTCTCGCGCTTTTGCCGAAGAAGAATCGGGGCGAAGGCGTTTCGGCAGTCGTGAGCCTTCGCATCGGCAACGAGAAGGCCCTCACGAATCGTGGCGTGCTACCGAATCTCACCGCGCAGATGCTGATGCGTGGTACGAAATCGCTCAATCGTCAACAGCTCACGGATTCGCTGAGCAAGTTGAAGGCGAAAGTAACGATCGCGATGGCATCGGCCGGCAATGTTCGCGCGAACGTCGAGACGACCCGCCCGAATTTCGCAGCGTCCTTGAAGCTCGTCGGCGACATGCTGCGCGAACCGGCATTCGATCAGTCGGAATTCGACCAAGCGCAACGTGAGGCGATTACTGGTATCGAGTCCCAGCGCGGAGAACCGGCGATGCTCGGTCAGCTCACCTTTGCGCGGGAGATCGGGCGCTATCAGAAGGGTCATCCGCGGTACGTGCCGCTGCCCGAGGAACAGATCGAGGGTTACAAGGCGGCGACGATCGCCGACGTTCGCAAGTTCTATACGGAGCTCTACGGCGCATCCACAGGCGAGCTCGCGGTCGTCGGGGACTTCGATGAGTCCGAGATTGCGCGCGTCGCCGCGAATGCATTCGGCGGATGGAAGAGCGCAACAGCGTTCAAGCCCATCGCGGTCTCACTCGCACCGACGACCACGAATAGGCGCACGGTCGAAACCCCGGACAAGGCGAATGCGCTGTTCGTTGCCGGCGAGACATTCCAGATGAAGGACACCGAGGCCGATTACCCGGCGCTTCTTCTCATCAACTACATCCTGGGTGAGAGCCCGGTTGACAGCCGCCTGCCGGCTCGCATCCGTCAGAAAGAGGGTTTGAGCTACATTGTGCAATCGATGATCAACGTCAGCTCACTG
>DATEGN010000468.1:0-6736 GCA_035280125.1 Gemmatimonadaceae bacterium
CGTGCCCGTCGCAAGGAAATCGACGCCGAGGTCGCGGACGTTCACCGGCACCGCGCCGAGCGTCTGATAGGCATCGACGAACGAAAGCGCGCCGGCGGCGCGGGCGCGAGCCGCGATGCGCGCCACATCCTGCACGAATCCGTTGACGTACCAGCCATGGCACGCCGATACGAGCGCGGTGCGTGTGTCTATAAGTGAGTCGTAGCTATCGGCGTCGATCCCGTCGTTATGCACCGGCACCCGACACAACTGCGCTCCGCGGCGCCCCCCCTCCTGTGCGAGCCACACGTGAGCCACGCCCGGGAACTCCATCCCGCTCACGACGATGCGTTGGCGGTCGCCGTCGAGATCGAGCGCGCTCGCGACCGCGCTTGCCGCCTCGGACACGGAGCCGAACACCGCGACGTCTGACGGCGCGGCGCCAATGAGCTTCGCGAACGCATTCTTCGCGAGTGCCACCTCGGCCATCCATGCATCCCAGTCCATCCCGCTCCGGTTCCACGAATCGAGATAACGCTCGGCGGCGGCGCGCGTCGCGTCCGTCTGCGGCGCCTGTGAGCAATTGTTCATCGGGATACACGACGCGAGGAGCGGGATCCGGCGCCGCCACGCGTCGATGTCGTACGCCGGCTGTGGTGCCGTCATGCCTGCCGCTCGCGCTTCCGCGTCTGGATCCAGCGCCGGAAGCGGAACGCATTTTCGGGGAGCTGCAGGTCCATCCCGTAGTGCTCGGGGCCCACGGCGGCGACCTTCGCGACGATCACGCTCGAGTCCTCGCACTCCAGCGCGGCAAGAAATGCTTCGCCGAACTCGATCGTGGTCGACGCCGTCGCCACGTGCTCGATGCCGGCGCCACGCGCGATCGCCGCGATGTCGGTGACGCCCGATGCGGTCTGCGACTCGAACCCGCCCGTCGAGAGGAGGCTCCCGTTGTCGAAGACCACGTGGATCAGGTTCCGCGGGCGATAACGTGCGATCGTAACAAAGGTGCCGAGGTTCATCAGGACGGACCCGTCGCCGTCGAGCACGATCACGCGCTCGTTAGGCATGTGCATCGCGAGCCCGAGGCCGATCGACGACGCGAGCCCCATCGCGTGCTGCAGATAAAAGAAGTTGTCGCGGTCGCCGAGGTTGTAGAGCTCCTGCGCGCACGCGCCCATGATCGTGACGACGATTTTGTCCTCGAGCTCGGGATAGATCATCTCGATACAGCCGGCGCGCTCCATCAGTCCTCCATCAAGTCGCGCGTGAGCAGCAGCGCGACGGGAGAGAGGGAGCTCTGCGAGAACGTCCACGCCTCGCGGATCTGCTTTGCGACCTTGATGGGATCGCGGGCGTACTCGAACGGGATCGCGAGCGCGCGCAGCACGCCTTCGGTGACGATGCCGCCGCGGGTGTGCCACGGGTACGGCTCGCCCCAATGGCCGCGGAATGCGATCAGCATGCAGAGCGGGATGTGATAGAGCTCCGCGAGCGAGACGATGCCGTTCACCGCTCCGAAGAAGCCGTGGTTCTGCATGAGGAGGATATGTGGTACGCCGGCGAAGTACGCTCCGGCGGCGATGCCGATCGCTTCTTCCTCCTTCGCCACCTGGACCAGCGTCATCTCCGGGTCCTCTTCGACGCGCCCGAGAAGGAGCCCGAGCCACGTCTCGGGGAGTGCCGACACGGACTTAATGCCGGCGGCCTTGATGCCCTCGAAGATGGTTTTGCTGTTCTCGTAGGAAACGGTCATTGAGGGGTCGAACGTAGAGCGTCTCCATCTATCGCGCCATATGTCCAGCGAGTGGTGTGCTTGTGGATCTGGCGCATGACAATCGCGAGTCCTCCTCGCCGTTCTCGTAGGACACGTTCGGAAGGCCGCGTCATTCGGAGTACAATCTCGAGATCAGCGTTTCGAACTCGACACTCGAGTGGGCGATTCTCGGAGCTCCGATTCCCTGCACCATCCCCGGTGGAAGGTGCGCCTCGATGTCGGCGACGAGCGCGATTGGAAACGCTCCGTCGGGCGCGAACAGGATGAAGTTTCCCAACTTCATGATACGAAACAACAACTCATTCAGCCTCACTGCCTTCACCGGCCTCGCGACCATGATCGAGCTTACGACGCTGGCGGCTGCGTCGATGAAGAAGGTCGAAAACTGGCCGTCTTCGAAGAAGACGTCGATCGACTCGCGCCATTCTTTGGTCTTTTCTCTTCTGATTTCGAACAGGATTTTCGCAGCGTCGACCGGCTGATCCCGACCGTTGACGTGTGCCTGCAAAAACCATTCTGTACTCATCGTCTTTCCTCACGGCCATTCATCGCCGAACGACGGCTTGGTCAGGGGCTCAGCGCTCGTTAGGTGGCGGCACTGATGCTTGCCACTCGGTAATCCCCTCGACCGTAACGAGGACGTGGCTATCCCAGTAAGATGCGCGCCGCGCAACGGCGCAAAACGGTCACGGGGGGTCGAACGGGAGTTGCTGCGCGTTCGAGCGAGCGCGTCATATCGAGACCCTCTGCTAGGGCCGGGAATCGATAGGCGCCGGCATCTGTCGTAATTGCCACTGTTGCCAGAAAAGAACAACGGTCACGATGAGTTCCAGGAGGCAGGTAACCCAACGCTTCTTGGTGAGCGCCAATACAGCGTGCGCCGCCAGGACGAAACCGAGTATCGTGACACCCAGGTTTGTAATTCGCAGATTCATGGCGCGTCTCCTCATCGACCAAGAGCCCAACATAGTCCCGAGCGCGCGTCACGCCAGCGTCTACCACGCGACCGCTGGACAGTCCGCCCAGAACGTACTATGGGTTTGAGTACCATGTACGACGTCGACCAAAGGACCCGGCGCTGCATCGATGTCAACGGGCGCTGCCTCATGTCCGAACAACCTAACGCCTACGATGACGAATCGGACCCAGCCACCGCGATTATGAGAGCACTTTAATCTTCTATTCGCGTCGCGGTCCGGTTCTCCTTCGCGAAGTCCGTCAGTAGGTTCTGGTGCACTTTGCCACTGATCTCTAACGGATCGGGGGTCGCATAGCCGAAAGGTTACGCGTAAACCGTCAAGCGAGCGTCACGCGCGCCGCGCGGCTTCTCCGTTGACCCGATCGAACTGTCCGAGCAGCACGGGGTCCTTGATCGCGACCGGCAGGCGGCACGGCCTGCTCAGCGACCATCACGAATGAGCGCAGTCGGCTAGCGCGGGAAATCCAGCATCGCACAAGCACACGAGGACCGCGCGTTGGGCGAGCGTGAGCGACGTCTGCATAACGCCATAGTGTAATCCGACAACCTGTCGCCTCGATGACAGCAAAACGGCCCGGCCTCACACTAGCACCGGGCCGTCATCACCTCGTCAACGGGCTGTTATTTGTCGCGCTTCCAGTCCTCGCCGAGCTCGTCGATATCCTCCTCGTCATCGGCCAGGTACCGATCCACGTATTTGGTTTTCCCGAAAAGGCCCAGCATCCACGCCAAGTCCAGCTTTGCCTCCCGCGTCCCCTGGCGAGGTGGTTGAGGCAACCAGCCATCCGTCGTCATCCACGGCGCACGTCGGCACCGTAAAAGCGGGCGAGAGAATGATGACAGGCAAAGAAACACTGCCACCTGAGTCGCGCTGGTTCCTCCCCTAATTGCTTCGCGCGTCCAATCACGTCTACCACTGAGGCAACGTCGCCGTGCAGGAAGATCCGGCGTCGTCTCGGCGTGATCATCTCAGCTAGCGGCGTTTCACGCTTCCCCTTCGAGGTCGGCCTCGACCGTTCTCCTCGAAGAGCATCGCAGGCGGCTTGATCGCGAACCCAAGCTCGCGGCCAAGCGCATCGAGGCCGCGTGCAAGAGCGCGCAGCTCCTCCTTCGTCAGGCGCCCGAGCGCGCCGAGCACCGCGCTCGTGGCAGGCTTCGGCGCGCGTCGGAGGAGTCGCTTGCCAGTGTCAGTGAGTTGAAGCACCACGCTACGCCGGTCGACCGGCGACCGGGCGCGTTTCACGAGCCCTTTGCGCTCCAGCCGACTGAGCACGATCGACACCGTGCTCTGCGTCGTCATCGCCAGCGCCGCCAGGTCATTCACCGTGATGTGGCGGCCGGCACGAATCTGTTGAAGCAAAAAGAGCTGCGCGTTCGTCACGCCGGTCTTGTCTTCGACGTCGCGCGCTGACTGGCTGAGCCCCTCCACGAGCGCGCGAACGCGTTGCAGCGCCGCGCCGATTTCATCGCTCGGCGAATCCGCGGTGTCGAGGGTGCGAAGGTGTGCGGCGGCTGATGCTCTCACGCGCACACAATCACCGACGTCGACGGATTTCGCAAGCGGCGAATCATCACGGCTCGCGATGTGGCGCCGAAGCCGGCCCTCCTTTGTCGAGCAACCGACGCACGCAGTCGACGAGCCGATCCGGATAGTCCGGCAGGATCAAAGTCGCGTCGACACCAGCAACGTCGGCGTCGGCGAGCTCGTTGCCCGACACGTGAGTCGTCGCGTTCAAGATCGTCACATTCCGGGTCAACGGATCGCTCCGAAGCAATGAGGTAACGGTCTTTCCCGATCCGGTCTGCGTCGGAAAATCGGTGACCACGATGGCGCAGCCGCGGGCGGCAGCCACGACCTGATCGGGATCCGCCAGCTCGCGAACAGCGAATCCAGCAGTCCGCAGGGCAATGGCGAATATCGAGCGCGTGTCATAATCCCTGCTGACGATG
This sequence comes from Gemmatimonadaceae bacterium, assembly GCA_035280125.1. GTDB lineage: Bacteria > Gemmatimonadota > Gemmatimonadetes > Gemmatimonadales > Gemmatimonadaceae > AG2. The sequence continues at coordinate 4,686 of DATEGN010000468.1, forward strand.
AGCACGTCGTTCGTTGCGTTGTGGCTCTCATCGCCGGTTCCCGGCGACTGAGTTCGAACTCTCCGCGGGGCGTCGACCATTGGTTTCTCGCTCACGCTGTAAACGCGCGTCCTCGGCTGAGCGTACACTCGGGGGCGCCGGTGGGTTCCGAAACCTCACGCACGATCGCTGCGCCGCGCAATCAATATTCCTTAGCGCGGGCGACATACCAACGGTCGCGTCGGCCTTATTGTATTGACGTCAACACGTTAAGTTCCAAAGAGGGGACGGCGGCCGCCGGTCACTGTGGTCGTGCTGTCTCGGGGAGATGATATCGCGCGTTGCGTGCAATCCCGGAGGCGGAACGTGCTCCACTTTGCGTCGCACTTCAGTCCGAAGTCGATCTTCATCGCGAAAGAGGGAATGTTCCGCCGTGGCACGATCATCGGAGTCGTTGTGACGGCACTGTTCGTCGCGGTGGATCGGCATGACCCCACGATGGACTGGGGATCGTGGCAATCGATCGCGCTCGTGGCGATGTGCTTTCTCCTGTGGACGATCGGGCCGGGCTGGCTGATTGGCGCCGCGATGTGGTCGATCCGTGAGCAGGCGGCGCGCCGCAACCGCAATCGCCGTTCGTAAACATTGCTAACGCTTCCCCCGTGAGTCATTTCGAAGAAACGACGGCGATCGACGGCCGAGCGCGGAGCAGCCGGTCTGCTCGCGCGCGAAGCAACGCGTCGGCGCTTCTCCGCTCGGGAAGACGGCGAATTCTTCTCGATACTCTCTTGCTCGGCGTGGCCGGAGTAGCGGCGGCGCAACTCTTCAATCTGTTACTGTCGTTCGCCCGCTATCTCTTCCTCTGGAGACTGGCCGGCTATCAGCCACCAGGGCTGCCGAGCGAGGGCGCCTCGCCCCACGAAGTCATCGGTCCACACGGGCTCTGGCTCGTCCCACTCGCGACGACACTCGGTGGACTGATCGTTGGCATTCTCACGACGTGGCTCGCTCCTGAGGCCGAGGGCCACGGCACGGACGCCGTGGTGCGAGCGTTTCACCGCTCAGCCGGTGCCTTGCGAGGACGCGTTGCGCCGGTAAAGCTCATTGCCTCGGCGCTCACGATCGGATCGGGTGGTGCCGCGGGACGTGAAGGGCCGATCGCCCTGGTGACGGCGGCGGTCGGATCGTGGTATGCGACCCTCACGAAACGCAGCGATGCGGAGCGACGAATGCTACTGCTCGTGGGTGCAGCGGCTGGCCTCTCCGCGATCTTCCGCTCGCCAATCGGCGCGGCGCTCTTCGTCATCGAGGTTCTCTACGCAGACATGGAATTCGAGGCCGGCGCGCTGCTCTACACGACGCTGGCCGCCATCGTGGCATACGCGCTCAACGGGTTGTTCGTCGGCTGGGAACCGCTGTTTCGCGTCCCGGCCATCCCCGCGTTCCGTTCAGCATTTTCATATGGCTGGTATGCGCTGCTCGGCGTCGCGGCCGGTTTGTTCGCCACCGCGCTGCCCATCGTTTTCTACCGCACGCGCGACGTTTTCCAGCGGCTGTCCATTCCGCCGTACCTCAAACCAGCGCTCGGCGCCGCGCTCACCGGATTGCTGATTCTCGCATTTCCCCAAGTGATTGCGGGAGGCTATGGCTGGATTCAGCGCGCGATCGACGGTCAAATGACGTTAGGCACGATGACCGTGCTCGCGGGCGCGAATATTTTGGCGCTCAGCTTCACCGTCGGCTCGGGCGGCTCGGGTGGCGTCTTCGCGCCGAGCCTCTTCATTGGCGCCATGCTTGGCGGCGCCTGCGCCGCGCTTGGCAATCAACCCGCCGCTCCATTCGTCGTCGTCGGCATGGCCGCTGTGTTCGCGGGCGCGGCCCATGTCCCGATCGCGACGATGATGATGGTAACGGAGATGACAGGCGGCTACACACTGCTCGTTCCGGCGGCGCTGGCGGTGCTCCTGAGCTATCTGGTTCAGACGCGCCTGTCGGCCCATGTGAAATATGCAAGCGTGTACGAGGCACAAGTGACGTCGCGCGCCGACTCGCCGGCGCATCATGCGCAGCAT
>DATEGN010000469.1:0-3617 GCA_035280125.1 Gemmatimonadaceae bacterium
CGACGCACCCGGTCGACACGACACCGCACCCCGCCGGTTGCTCGGGAACGGTGACCATCAATGTGAGTCCGTCGCGCGACGTCTCCGGCGCTCCGCAATTCGACTGGTCGCCGCAATGCGGAATAACGCATCTCACTGTCACGGTGCAGCCGAACGGGATCGGCGACCCGGCGGTGATGTGGAGCATCTCCGCGCCGGAGAACGCGCAAATGGGGCCGCCAGTGATCTTTGGTCGAGTCCCCGCCGGCGCCACCCTGCAAATCTCCGCCCAGCCGCTTCAGAGCGGCTCTACGTACCGTGTGAGCATCTTCTCAACAATCGGCGGCGACGGCCTCACGGCAGAGGCAGAAAAGACCTTCGTCCGCTGACGATCACCGGCGGCAAATCGGGCACGGGCCGAGTTGCGGCGTCGCGCCGAGCATGACGACCACCGGCCCTTTCACGACGGTCTGGTGCGCCACGGTGTCGTTCACGGTGACCGTAATCGTCATGCTCTTGCCGACGACCGTGCCCGTAAAGCGCGCTGGCACCGTCGGGCCTACCGTGATCGGATAGGCACGCAGCATGTAGCTGCCGTTGATGTCGAAGGACCCGTTGTCGAGCGGTACGCGTCCTGACACGTCGCCAAACGTGCAGCCGATGTGGACGTGCATCGACGTATCCTGAACGATCACGCCGGCACCATTCCCGCCCCACGTGCCGAGCGGCACGAGCCCGTCCGCTGGCGAGCCAAGTCCCGCCGAGCAAGCGAGAGCGACGGCGGCTAACGTGACGGCAATCACACCACGAAGATTAGACATCTGTCGCGCCTGTGTTCGGTTATTGCTGAACCATGTGCCGACCGCGCCGCGTCACCGGATACCATGCGCAATTATGGTAACGCGGCCCAGACGGCGATAGCATTGGGTCATGGAACTGGTCACCTTCGGCGAAGCGATGTTGCGGCTCATGCCGCCCGGCCAGCAGCCACTCGCGCGGGCGAACAAGTTCGACGTTCACGTCGGTGGCTCGGAGCTGAACGTCGCCGTCGCCGCGGCGAAGCTCGGCGTCGCGTCTCGATGGCTATCGCGCCTCCCGGATAACCCGATCGGCCACATCATTGCCGATCGCGCGCAGGAACAAGGGGTCGACGCATCGTGGATTTCGTGGACGCCCGAAGGCCGCGCAGGCGTCTATTACGTGGAGTTTAACGCCGAATCCGGCGCGACGAATGTGACCTACGACCGATCCGGGTCGGCGATGGCGCGGATCAGCCGCGGCATGATCGATTGGAACCGCGCCCTGCGTGACGCGAAGTGGTTTCATGTGAGCGGCATCACACCGGCGCTGAGCGAGTCGGCGGCGCAAACCCTGGTGGAAGCCATCCAAGCGGCGGAACGAATCGGCCTAACGATCAGCTACGATTTGAACTTTCGACCCAAGCTCTGGCGGCCCGAGCGTGCACGCGCGGCTCAGGAGACACTTTTTCGCTACGTGGACTTGCTCATCGCGAGCGACCGGGGCGCGCGTCTGGTATTCAGTGCGCCCGATTATTCGCCCGAAGACCTCGCGCGCGGCATTCAGGACCGATACGGCATTCCAAGCGTCGCGATCACGGTTCGCAACGCGAGACGACCGGGCCATACGAGCTGGAGCGCCCTCGTCGTTGCTGACGGGGAAACGCACTGCGCGCCAGCCTTCGACGCTGAAGTCATCGAGCCACTCGGCGCGGGCGACGCGTTCGCGGCTGGCCTCATCTACGGCCGGCTCCGAGGAGAAGCGTGGGATGTCGCGGCGCGGCACGGTGCTGACCTCGCGGCGAAAAAGCACGGAACGCCGGGCGAGTTTTCTCTGGCGACGTCGGTCGCATGAAGGGACTCCTCGATGTCGGCATCATCCCTGTCATCCGATGCGACTCACCGGAGGTGGCGGTACGTGTTACTGAAGTTCTCATCAGCGCCGGCCTACGGGTCGCCGAGATCACGCTCACCGTTCCGAGGGCGATCGAGGCGATCACCCAACTCGCTCGCCGCACCGACGGCGAGCGCGCATTCGTCGGCGCCGGCACCGTGACTACGGCCGACGAAGCGCGTGACGCCATTGCTGCCGGTGCAAAGTTCATCGTCTCGCCGTGCCTGGTCCACGAGGTCATCGAGGTCGCGACCAAGGCCGGTGTACCCGTCATTCCCGGCGCGCTCACGCCGACCGAGATTCTCGAGGCTATTCGCTGCGGCGCGGACCTCGTCAAGGTATTTCCGGTTGCTTCGTTAGGTGGACCGGCATACATCAAGGCGCTGCGCGGACCCTTCCCCGACCTGCCGCTCGTGCCAACGGGCGGCGTCGACCTGGACAATGTCGCCGATTTCATGCGGGCCGGCGCGACCGCAGTCGGCGTCGGATCCGAGCTCGTCTCACGAGAGGCGCTCGCGCGTGGCGACTATGACGAAATCGGCCGTCGCGCCGAACAGTTCGTACGCGCGGTGGCGAACGTGAAACGTGCCGGGGCCAAGCCGTGTTTCTGACGTTCCGCTGGTTCGGTGCGGACGACCCCGTCACGTTAGGCAACATCCGCCAGGTACCAGGCGTGAAAGGCATCGTCAGCGCGCTCTACGACGTTCCCGTCGGCGAGCCCTGGCCGCGCGATAAAGTCGAACGCCTCGCCGCCGCCGTGCACCACGCGGATCTCGAGCTCTCGGTGATCGAGAGCATTCCCGTCCACGAGGATATCAAGCTCGGACACCGGACGCGCGATTGGCTGATCGATAGCTACGTCGAGAGCATTCGCGCGATCGGTGCGATGGGCGTGCGGGTGCTGTGCTACAACTTCATGCCGGTCTTCGACTGGATGCGCACGGACCTGGCGATGCGCATGCCGGACGGCTCGACCACGCTCGCGTACGACGAGGCAGCGCTCTTGCGCATCGATCTGTCGAAGGGGACGGGCGACCTGCCGGGATGGGCGCATGCCTATTCGTCTCACGAGCTCTCGGCACTGTTGGCCGCGTATCGCCCTGTGACCGACGAGCAAATGTGGGAGAACCTCGCCTACTTTCTCGAGCGCGTCGTGCCGGCCGCCGAGGAGTCGGGCATCGTGATGGCGCTGCACCCGGACGATCCGCCATGGCCAATCTTCGGGCTGCCGCGCATCATCACCGACTCCGCGGCGCTCGAGCGTGTGATCTCGCTCGTCGACCGCCGCGCGAACGGCCTCACTTTTTGTACAGGCTCGCTCGGGAGCCGCCCGGATAATGACGTCGTCGCCATGGCTGGTCGATTCGCCAAGGCAGGACGCATTCACTTCGCCCATTGTCGTAACGTGCGCCTAACGGGTGAGCGCCGGTTCCATGAAGTGCCGCACCCGTCCGCGTATGGCCATGTGAACATGCACGGCGTACTTGCGGCGCTCCACGAGGGTGGCTTCGCCGGTCCGATGCGGTCCGATCACGGACGCATGATCTGGGGCGAGCGCGGCCGCGCCGGGTACGGGCTGCACGATCGTGCCCTCGGCGCCACGTATCTGCTGGGGCTCTGGGAAGGACTGCAAGGTCGTGAATCGTGAATCGTGAGTCGTGAATCGTGAATCGTGAGTCGTGAATCGTGAGTCGTGAATCGTGAATCGTGAGTCGTGAATCGTGGGT
>DATEGN010000470.1:0-2145 GCA_035280125.1 Gemmatimonadaceae bacterium
GTTCGTTGGGTCCGCGGGGTCCGTGCCGTTCTTGCATCCGGCCATCTCCGAGTCCGGCCGCGCGGCCTGCTGCCCAGACACATAGATGTAGACGATGTTTGGATCCGTCGGGCTCGGGATGACGGTATGCGTATGCGACCCTTTGCAGGTCTGCACGTTCTTGATCAGCTTCGGCTCCGCTGGATTCGAGACGTCGTAAATACGAACTCCGGCCATGTGCTCGGCGGGATCCTTCACGCCGCCCTTGGCGCAATCGGTGCGATTGCCGCCGCCTTCGGCTGACACAAAGAGCAAGTTGCCGATGATCGAAGGGTCGCCCTGTGACGTTATGCACGACACGACGGAGACCATCTGCGGCTTCGCGGCATCCTTGATATCCCAAATCGTGAAGCCGGCGAAATTACCTTGATAGACGTAGTGATCGCGGAAGGCGAGATCGGAGTTGATGAACGTGAGACCTCGCGCCGTGTCGAACTGCGCTGGCTTCTTCGAGAAGGAAACCAGCCGCATTCCCTGCGCCGCCTCACCCGCATCGTACATCCCGGGTTTGAGACCGTTGCGCGGATCGTTGCCTGTTGGGTACGTCTGCGCGTTTGCGATGGACGCGACACCGAGAAGCGACGCGACCAGGAGAGCGACGGCGTGGATACTACGAGAAGGACGCATCGAATAGCGCTCCAATGGGTGGGAGTGTGTCAAAGATTGCTCAACATGCGGCGCATCGTACCGATCTCGGCGGTTTGCACCGTTTGGACGTCATTGGCGAACACCGATACATCGATGTCCTGACCCGCGCGGGGCGTGTCGAAAAGGTCGCTGACCATCTTGAGCGCTCCCTCATGATGTTGGATCATGAATTCGAGGAAGAGCCGATCGAAGTCCGCTCCCTTCGCTCCGTCGAGCTGTGACAGCTGTTCGGTGGTGAGCATCCCAGGCATGCTCATCTGTCGCCAGGACGATGTATCGGGAGCGAACTGACCATTCGCCCGCAGCCATTGCTGCATCAGCCGAATCTCGGCTTGCTGAGACTGGTCGATCTTCTGGGCGAATTTGAGGAGGTGTTGGCTGGCATCGTGCGCGGCCGCCAACCTGGACATGTAAATCGCCTGCGCGTGATGCGCGATCATCCCCTGCATGAAGCGGACGTCCGCCTCGGTGAAGATGACGCCCTTCGGAATGGTGACGGGCGGGAGCTCCATGGACATGCCCGCCATCTGGCGGTGGTCCATGGTGGGATTCTGGCCATGCGCAATTGACGGGGCCGCCAGGAGCATGGCAGCGACGACCGGCGCGCCGACTCGGGAGCGGTGTGGGAGTAGACTCATGAAGTGCCCTGCGGGACTGGAAAGAGGACCAACTGTGTACGCTACGCGTTGGGCCGGCTTTTCGTTAGCCCGGCCTCACGCGACCTCCTCGTCACGACGGCAGGCCTCCAATCGAGGGCAAGCCAAGCGCGCGCAACGCGGCGCGGGCTCGACGACGCCATTCGACGCCGGTCGTCCACCACGGGAAGCACTCATAGAAGAGTGTGCCCGCGTGGGGAGGCGTGCCGAAGTTGTAGAATGGCGCAAGGCGAACCGGCTCGACATCGCGCCGGAATTGACGCAGGGTTGTCCCTTGCGACGCGTGACACTCGAGCATGCGATGCTTGAGTATTTGCTCAGACTCGTCGAGCGCCGTCACCTGCGCGGGCCACCAACTGGACGGAAGAAAGGACCCCGTTACCATACCGCCTGGCCCGAGATGATATGAGGTCATTTCGACGATCACCGGCACGGATGCTCCCGCGGCGCCGAGGAGCGCGACCGCCGCATGTACGGCGAATGCGGTCGCGTCGTGATCGGGGTGACCGCCCTCGTACGGATGGGTCACGACCACTTCCGGTGTCGCGGCGCGCAGAATCCCACAGAGGTCGGCGGTCAACCCGATCAGGTCGTCCGACGCTTCACCGTCAACGCGTGCGAGGTCGTGAACCTGATGCAGTGGCACGCTCGCGAGGTCGAGAGCGCGAGCGCGCTCCGATCGGCGCAGCGCGACGTACTCGTCGCGCGTGGCCAGGCCGAGCACGCGTGCGTCGCGCATGTCGTTAGGCGCCCCGTCCGTGGTGTGGACGACACCAGCATTCGACCAGCGAGCCAGCCGTGC
>DATEGN010000471.1:0-5475 GCA_035280125.1 Gemmatimonadaceae bacterium
CCGCGCGCAGCCGCGTTGCGCCACCGGATGCTTCGGGGTTCGTGTCCTCGGTGGCGGCAACGACGCGCGAGACACCAGCGGCGACGACGGCGTCGGCACACGGCGGCGTTTTGCCGTGGTGGCCGCACGGCTCGAGGGTGACATAGAGCGTCGCGCCCCGAGCGCGGTCGCCCGCCTGGCGAAGCGCGACGACCTCGGCGTGCTCCTCACCGTAGCGGGCGTGAAAGCCCTCGCCGACGACCTGGCCGTCGCGAACGACAACGGCGCCGACCATCGGGTTCGGCGCCGTCTGTCCCCACCCGCGGCGGGCGAGATCGAGCGCCCGACGCATATACGCGCGATCGTTCTCGCGGTCCTGCGCCGGGTGGTCGTCGGGCATGATGGAGAGGGGCTGGGGACCTTCTAAAATCCAACGCGAACGCCAACAGCGCCGTACACGCGTGACTTGTCGGGCGCCGAGTCGAATTGATTATACGTCGTGATGGTGCCGCCACTCACCATCCCGATCTCACCGACGATCTTGGCGAGCACCAGGTTCCACGATAGGTCCGCGAAGTAATTCGTTCGAGTCAATTTCTGTGACAGCGGAACGATTTGGGAACGCGGATTGGTGAGCGGGCCGAATGTACCTTGGACAACACCCTGGATACTGGTTTTCGCGTCATACATGTCCTGACCAACGCCCGCCGCGATGCTGAAGAGGATGAGACTCTTGCTGGCGACGATGCGCCACGAGGTCGTGTTGTCCTTGAGATCGCGAACGATCAGCGAGTCACCGCCACTCGTGCCCGTGATCGTCGTCGTCGGGAGATCTCGTTTCATGTAAGTGAACGACACGCCGGGAACGAGCAGCGACTCCTGCAACGCACCGATCCGAACGCCGTAGCCGATCTTGAGTGGGGAGTCCGGAGATACGTTGACGTTATCGGCACTCACGCTCGGAACATAGAAGGCGCTCAACAACAGGTCGACGCCGCCGACATTCGTTAGGCCCAGCGGCAATCCCTTGAAGATTCCGATGCTGCCATCGGCAGAGGGCAAGCCGAGAATCTGCGTCTTCGTAGGATAGTTCGTTCGCTGCACCGCACCGTTCGTCGACGGTGTCTGGATCTGCGGGACATTGCCAAGGAGTCCGTTCGCGCGGAGCTCGACGACGAAGTGACCGAGACCGCCCAGCGTGCCGCCCTGGCCAAGCGTCGCATTACCACCAGTGATCGAAATGCCAAGCTGCGGCGCCATCAATTGAAAGAGATCGATCGCTTGCTGACACGCGTCCTGCGTCGCCCTGGCTTGATCGGGAAATCCCGCGACCGTGCCTCCCGGTGGACACGCCGACGACGTCTGCGCGACTGCGGGCGCGGTGAGCGCCAATGACAAGAACAACGGAAGCAAACGCTTCATGATCATCATCTCCTAAGTGAGCACAACCTGGCCCGTACCTCGCACGACACGCCCGAGGCGCCAGGCCCCTATCCCATTGGACTGCGCGGAGCGGATGATCGTTTCACAATCCCGCTCCGCCGCAATCACCACCATCCCCACTCCCATGTTGAACGCGCGAAACATTTCGTCACGCGCGACGGCTCCGGCGCTCTGCAACTGCCGAAACAGGTTCGGAACGTCCCAGCTCCGCGTATCGATTTCCGCGTCGAGCGTGGAGGGCAATGCACGATTTACGTTGCCGGGGAGTCCTCCGCCGGTGATGTGGGCCATAGCGTGAATCGTGCCCAGCACGGGACGCAGCGCTGGGAGGTAGGAACGATGCACTCGCAACAGGACATCGGCGGTGCTGGCCGACTCGCCAGGAAAGGGATCAGCAGGCCCGAGATGCATGCGGTCCGCCACGATGCGACGGGCAAGCGAGTATCCGTTCGTGTGCAGGCCGCTGCTCGCGAGTCCGATCAACACGTCTCCTTCACGCACACGCTCGGGGCCGAGGATCGCGTCCTCCTCGACATAACCGACCACAAATCCGGCCAGGTCGTAGTCCGGCGGCGTGTACACACCCGGCATCTCGGCTGTTTCGCCGCCGATGAGTGAACACTCATTTTCGCGGCAGCCGGCCGCGACGCCGGCGACGACGGCCTCGGCAACACAGGGATCGAGCACGCCAAATGCCACGTAATCGAGGAAAAACAGCGGCACGGCGCCTTGCACCAGAATGTCGTTCGTGCAGTGATTCACGAGGTCGTGGCCGATCGAGTCATGTCGGGCCGCCTCGATCGCGGTTTTGATCTTTGTGCCGACGCCATCCGCGCTCGCGACGAGTACCGGACGCTTCGCCTCGGGTGGCATGCGGAACATGCCGCCGAATCCGCCGAAGTGGCCCCGCGCTCCAGCGGTGAACGTGGACTCGACGAGCCGCTTGATGCGAGACTTCGCTGCGTCCGCCGCGTCGATATCGACGCCGGCACTACGGTAGTCGAGCGCTCCCGGCCCGTCGCTCACTAGTCCATCTCCTGCTCGAACGCGACGAGCCGGTGAAATTCACGCACGCGGTCGGCGACGTCGTCTGCTTTCACCTCGAGCAGACGCTCGATCGAGAACTTCTCGACGGCGAAAGATCCCATCGCCGAACCATACACCACAGCACGGCGCAAGCTCCGCTCGGAGAGATCGCCGCTGCGCGCAAGGTAGCCCATGAAGCCACCGGCGAAGGAATCGCCCGCACCGGTCGGGTCGAACACATCCTCGAGCGGGTACGCCGGCGCAAAGAAAATTTCACGTTCGCTAAACATGAAGGCGCCGTGCTCGCCTTTCTTCACGATGACGAGCTTGGGCCCGTGACTCATGATCCAGCGGGCCGCCTTGATGAGGTTGTATTTCTCCGTCAGCTGCCGCGCCTCGCCTTCGTTGAGCGTGATCAGGTCCACACGCGACAACAGCTCGAGGAGCTCCGGGCGGCGGCTCTCGATCCAGAAATTCATCGTGTCGCAGGCGACGAGCTTCGGCCGTTCGACCTGCGTCAGCACATCGAGCTGGAGTCGCGGATCGATGTTGCCGAGGAAGACAAAGGGCGCGCGGCGAAACTGCTCCGGGATCTTCGGTCGGAAGTTCGAGAAGACACCGAGGTGGGTCTCGAGGGTCTCGGCGACGTTCAGGTCGTGGCGATAGCGCCCTCGCCAGCGGAACGACCGTCCCTCGGCGCGCTCGAGTCCTGCGAGATCGACACCGCGCCGCGCGAGGGGCTCGAGCTTTTCCACTGGATAATCGTTGCCAACGACGCCCACCAGCTGGACACCGGTGAGGTGGCTGGCGGAGGCCGAGAAAAAGGTCGCCGAACCGCCGAGGACGTCGTCGGCTTTCCCGAATGGGGTTTCGACGGAATCGAGAGCGACGGAGCCTACGACGAGAAGGGACATTTCAAACGGGGGACGGGGGACAGGGGACGGTAGAAGAACGAGGTACCGAGCACGGAGAATGTCTTCCGTTCCCCGTCCCCTGGCCCCCGTTCCCCGAATTCACATGCGCTCCGGCGCCGAGATGCCTAACGCGTGCAACCCGTTGCGAATGACGATCTGTGACGCGCGCGCAAGGACCAGTCGCGCGCGCATGATCGGTTCCGGCTCGTTCAAGACGTGTGCCTTGTGATACCACAGGTGCACCTTCTTGGCCGTCTCGAGCAGATAAGCCGTTAGGCGCTGTGGCTCGAGTGCCTCCGCGGCGCCGGCGAGCTCTCCCGGAAAGTCGAGCAGGGCCTTCATGAGCTCATGCTCCTCCGGAAGCGAGAGCGCGTCGAAGTCCGCGTCCTGGGCTCGAATCGAATCGACATCGATCTCGCCGACGCGGAAGATTCCCGACATCCGCGCGTGGGCCATCTGCACGTAGTACACCGGATTCTCATCCGACTGCGAGCGTGCGAGATCGATGTCGAACGACAGATGCGAATCGCCCTTTCTCATCAGGAAAAACCAGCGCACGGCATCGCGTCCAACTTCTTCCACGAGCTCGCGAATCGACACGATATCGCCGGTGCGCTTGGAGAACTTGACTTCTTCTCCACCGCGAAGGAGAGAGACCATCTGATGGAGCACGTAATCCGGGTATCCCGCGGGAATACCCATCTCCAGCGCTTGCAGCCCGACGCGCACGCGGGTCACCGTGCTGTGATGGTCGGCACCCTGAACGTTGATCGCGCGCGTGAAGCCGCGTTCCCACTTCGTGACGTGATACGCGACATCGGGCACGAAGTAGGTGTAGTCGCCCCCGAACTCCGCGCTCTTGCGCATCACGCGATCCTTGTCGTCACCGAAATCGGTGGTGCGCAACCAGAGCGCGCCGTCTTTCTCGTACGTATGTCCAGCCTCGTTCAGGCGACCCACGGTCTGCTCGACGCGTCCGGACGTGTACAACGACGTCTCGAGGAAATAGACGTCGAACTTCACACCGAACGCCTGCAGATCGAGATCCTGCTCCTTTCGCAACTCCTGAACAGCAAATCGGCGAATCGCGTCGAGGTCGTTGCCGTTCGCGTCTTCGGGATGTGTGGAGACGTAATTGTCGGCGACGTCGCGAATGTAGTCGCCGTGATAGCCGTCCTCGGGCACATCCTCTTTGCGCACGCGCGCCTGCACGCTGCGCGCGAGCTTCATGATCTGCGCGCCCGCGTCGTTGTAGTAGAACTCGCGCGAGACGCGCCACCCGGTCCACTCGAGCAGCGACGCGATGGCGTCGCCTAACGCGGCCTGGCGGCCGTGTCCAACGTGAAGCGGCCCCGTCGGGTTCGCGGACACAAACTCGACATTCGCCGGACAACCATGTCCCGCGTCGTTTCGGCCATATGACTCGTTTGCCGCGATGAGCGCCGCGATGCCCGTCGCGACGACGCCGACGTCAACGCGAAAGTTGATGAAGCCCGGACCCGCGATCTCCGCCGAGCGAATGCCGGCGCGCTCGAAATCCATCGCGTCGATCAACTTTTGCGCGAGGTCGCGCGGCTTGGCCTTCATCGGCTTTGCGAGCACGAGCGCGAGACTTGTCGCCCAGTCTCCAAAGGCAGGATCGCGCGGCCGCTCGACGGCCGGTTCGATCGGCTCGGGCGCGCCCAGCGACCGCGCCGCTCGGGTGAGCTCGGCGCGAATCAGATCGATCGCTGACATCAGGTCTCCGACTTGGGAGTGCCTGACGAAGGCTTCTTGGCCGGCTTCGACTCGCTCGTGCTCTTTGCCTCGGTCGGCTTTGCCTCGCTGGCCTTTGTGTCGCTGCCCTTCGACTCACTCGACGCAGTGCCAGCAGGCTCCGGGTTCTTGGTATCGCCACCCTTCGATTCGCCGCTGGCCGGCGCGGCCTTGCGGTGCGCGTTCTTCCCGTAATCCGTCAGATAAAACCCGGACCCCTTGAAGAGCAATCCGGCGCCGCCGGACACGAGACGAGTCGCCAGCTTGCCGCACTCTGGACAGGGCAGTTCCATAGCGTCGCTGATCTTTCGGTAGAACTTTTCGAACTGATGGCCGTCCGGACAGCGAAATTCGTAAG
>DATEGN010000472.1:0-7802 GCA_035280125.1 Gemmatimonadaceae bacterium
TCGTTACGTGATTCGTCGCACACCGAATATGTTTTTGCGCGATCTTTGTACGCGTCGTCACTCTCGGATCTTTCGCCCGACTCGCTCGCTGGCGCTCCGTCCCTAGCAACAAGCTTTAATTCCAGACCCAGCATGGCTACACACGCGGCTCCAAAGCGTACACCCGCGCGCTCTCGACCGAATGTCGTCGACGGCTCGTTCGATTGGCGGAGAATCGCCTATAGCGCTCTCGTTTCACGTGCGCTCGATGACGTGGAAGAATCGACCAACCGCAACAAGGCGTCGGTTCCCCGCGAGCACCTTGTGCTGTATCAATTTTCCGCCCGCGGACACGAAGTCGCGCAGGTGATTCTCGGCTCGTTATTGAGGCACCCGCATGACGCGGCGAGCGCGTATTATCGATCGCGGCCGCTTCTGCTTGCATTAGGCCTGGGCATCGACGACGCGTTGGCGAGTCCGCTAGGTCGCTCCGGGGGCTTCAGCGATGGTCGCGACATCGGCGTCGTGTGCAACCTTCCGCGGCGCGAGGGCCCCATCGTGCTGCCAATGTCGGGAGACGTCGGATCACAGTACACACCGTGCGCCGGCTGGGCGCAGTCGATTCTTTACCACCGAGATGTACTTCGGGACGCGACTTACAAGGGTGCGATCGGCGTCGTGCTCGGCGGTGAAGGCTCGGTGGCGACCAATGGCTTCTGGTCCTCGCTCACGATGGCGACGACGCTCTCGTTGCCCATGGTCTTCTACGTCGAAGACAACGGGCTTGGCATCTCGGTGCGCGGCGAGATGCAGACGCCGGGCGGCAACATCGCCAAGAATCTCGCGTCGTTTGGCAATCTCCTGGTGCGCGACGGTGACGGCACCGACCCGGCGGAGGCATCTCGCCTCCTCGAAGAATGCGTGGACCACGCGCGTTCCGGCGCCGGGCCCGCACTGGTCCGCCTCACAGTGCCACGCCTCTCGAGTCACTCCGGTCCCGACAATCAGCGCGGATACCGTTCCGACGAGGAGATTGCGGCAGACTTCACACGCGATCCGCTGCCCAAGCTGAAGCGACATCTCGTTCCACGCGTGCTTTCGGCAGCCCAGTGGCGGGAGCTCGAGGCCGAGGTCCAGCGAGACGTGGACGAAGGTTTGCGCAAGGCACGGGCTCGCCCTGCGGCAGACCCTGCGCTCGTTCGTCGGTATGTGTTCGAGGAATCAGGCGAGCCGGCCATCCTTGGCGGGCTGACCATCGAAGAGCGGAGCGCGCTCGATGGCAACGACCGACAGGAGGAGTCCGGGGAAGTCGTCCGTTTCGCCGATGCGGTTCGCCGCACCCTGCGTCGCGAGCTCGAAGTGAATCCGAAGCTGCTCGTTTTCGGCGAGGACGTCGGACGAAAAGGCGGAGTCCATCTCGTCACCGAAGGCCTGCAGCGGCAATTCGGCGAAAAGAGAGTATTCGACACCAGTCTCTCCGAAGAAGGAATCATCGGACGCGCCGTCGGCATGGCCATAGGTGGCTTGATGCCCGTGGCGGAGATTCAGTTCCGCAAATACGCGGATCCAGCCGCCGAGCAGCTCAATAACTGCGGAACGCTGCGATGGCGCACGGCCAACCGCTTCGCGGCACCGATCGTGGTTCGAATGCCGGGCGGCTTCGGCAAGGACGTCGGCGACCCTTGGCACAGCCTCAGCGACGAGGTGCGGTTCGCGCACTCGTTAGGTTGGCAGGTGCTCGTCCCGTCCAACGCCGCCGATGCCGTCGGGCTCCTGAGGTCGGCAATGCGCAGCGGTAACCCCAGTATGTTCTTCGAGCACCGCTCGCTGCTCATGACCAGTGACGGTAGCGCGCGGTACCCCGGCGACGACTACGTCCTTCCACTGGGCCGCGCCAATCGCCTTCGGGAGGGCGCCGATCTCACGCTCGTCTCATGGGGCGCCATGGTTCACCGGTGCCTCGAGGCGGCCGATCGCTTTCACAGCCAGGTAGATCTCCTCGATCTACGAACCATTGCACCCTGGGATCGTGAGCAAGTACTCGCGTCCGTCGAGCGAACCGGCCGTTGCCTCATCGTCCATGAGGATACACTCACGGCTGGATTTGGCGCGGAGATCGCGGCGACGGTGGCGAAGGAGGTGTTCTGGGTGCTCGATGCGCCGGTCGATCGGCTCGCCGTCAACGACGTACCAATGCCCTATCATTCGAGCCTGCTTGACGCCGTTCTTCCCGACGCCGATCGCATTGCCGAACGGATTGCCGCATTGCTCGCCATGTGATTCCCGTCACAGGTTTTTTCCACGCTTGATGCCGCGCAATTCTCGCGGTACGATACGCGAAGAAACCACAGTGCAGTTCGCGTGTCGCGCAAAGGGGCGTGAAGGTGTCAAGCGAACGACGGCGTTCGATAATACTCTGGGGTCCGCCCGGTTCCGGAAAGTCGCTCTACCTCACGTCACTCGTTATGTGGTTGGCGCGAGAGCGAGACGAGCGACCGTTTGCGGTCATACCTGGCGATGACAGATCAGCGAGCTGGATCGCGCGCCGCGGCTCGCCACATCCCGAAGGTGTCGCGCTCACGCCAGCGGCGCCTGCCACCGGCTCGGTACCGATATTTCGCATCTACTCAATCACCGATCCGGCTATTGCAAACGGCCACCGCTCGTCTCTCCTCGCCGAGTTGATTCCGAGTGACGCCGGGGCCGGTGAGCCATCGTCGACGCGCCTGGATGAGGCCTCGGGGGTAATCCTGTTTCTTCCCGTGGCGGCGATGGCCGCGAGCTCCGAAGTGCGAGACGCGTGCGTCACGTGGTTCACGACGACGCTGGCTCGATTACCCGAGCCGGCTGGAGCGGCGCCGCCCGCGGTCTCGATTCCAGTCGCTGTCTGTCTCACGCAGACGGACGAAGCCCCGGACGCTTCGCGTCGTGATGCTGGTCGCTGGCTGGAGAGCTTCGGTAGTGAGCCGATGCGCGCACTCCGTGCTCACTGTGCACACTTCGCGTTGTTCAAAATTTCCTCATTGGGCCGAATGCCACGCCGGCGCGATGGCGTCGACGTGCTTGTCGGCACGCCGGAGCCGCACGGTGTCCTCGCACCAATCCGTTGGATTCTCTCCGATCGAACGGAGGAAGCGGTCGCATGATGCGTCAGCGCGCGCCGAGGCAATCTCAGTCGCCAGTAACCGAGCGGCGGCGCACGATCGTGCTCTGGGGCGGAACGGAGAGCGGCACGAGTGGTCTGATTGGCGCCTTGCGCAGTGAGTCGACCAAGACCGTCGGCGATCATTGGGCAATCGACCTCGAAGACGCATCGCCCGAAGTCGTCGCGTACGCGGACAGCGCATCATTGGCCTTGCGATTGCGCGGCGTGAAGGAGACGCAGGTTCGCCGCGCGGAGCGGGCATTCACTGCTCCAATTCGGCGCTACACTGGCCGACGCGCGACGGATTCCGCCGACCTCACGGTGCTCGATCCTCGGGGTGAGCTCGCCGCGGATCCATCGAGCGCCGTTGCGCGTCGCACGCTCGCGGCAACCAAAACCGCAGACGCGATTCTCTGGCTTCTCGAGGCACCAGTCCCTGGTTCGGTCGGTCGCCCAGAGCGGACGGCGCTTCTTCGCCAATTGATCGCGATGCTCGACGCAGCCGCAGCGACTGAGTTTGCGGTTCCGGTCGCCGTGGCCCTCACGAAGATCGATCGCCTCCCGCTGGCGGACATGAATCGTTACATCGATTCGCCCGAGACAGCGCTGCGCTCGGTGCTCGGCGACGCCGCATTCGGGTGGCTGCTTGCTGCATTTCCAAGACTTCATTGCGCGGCCTTTACTTCCGCGGGCACGGTTCGCAATGCGGTCAGGCCAGTGGGGCTGACGACGACACTCGATTGGTTCGTAGAGGAGTGGCGTCGCGAGGAGCACAATGCGGACGCAGCGCGTCGATCGGCGCGCATCTCGGCCGGCGTTGCGCGGGTGCGGAGCCGTGCACCTTTCATGGCGACGATGGCTGCTGGAGCGGCGATCGTCGCTTTTGCCGGCGTTGCGGCAGCGCGCTTGTTGGGACAGCGCGCGCAGACCTGGACGTCGTCAGCAGGTTCGGTCGCGACGAAAAACGCGCTGGATACTGCGAAGACGGTGACTCCAGTGCATGTCGTCTCCGAAACTGGTATCGATTCCGCTGCGGCCGCGCTGGAGCGCGGTAATTCAGTCGACGGTCTCCGCATCCTGGCCGGACTGCGACTGCACGACAGCAGCACGGAGCGCATCGTGGCCGACAGCCTGCTTGCCGTCGCCGCTCTCGGCGCCGCCGAGCAAGCATTGAATGCTCCACTACCGCCGTCTGATGTGTTGCAATTGATCGTAACGACAACGTCGGAAGCAATCTCGCGCGCACACCCGGGCACCTCGGTGCTCGCACCGCTCTCGCTCGCTCGCGCTGGCGCGTGCATGGGCGGTCATATGAGCTGTCCCGCGGAGCAAGTTCGCGAAGACCTCGCGTGGGTCATTCTCCTTGGAACGCCGTCGGAGCAGGATCAAGCGCGCCGGCTGCGCGCCGTCCTGGTCGGAGATTCGGCGGTCGTGCAATGAACGGACTGAAAACATTCGTGTTGTTGCTGGTGCTCGTCGCGTGCGCGGAGTCTCATGGCGCCAGTGTGAGCGACAGCGCCGCCGGCGAAGCCATGATTCTGCGTCTGCGCAACGCCGCGCTCGACGAATCGTTACGCGTCATCCGCGGTGTGACGGAGCGGCAGAATGTCGAAAAGGATCTGCTGGTTCGCGAGATCCACGGCTTTGACTACTTCATGGAGCAGCTGCAGGACGAGTTTCGCAAGATTCGAAAGCTGCAGCAGCAAGCCGGCGCTCTCGATCCCCACGAGGATCCACTCGCCAACGTCGAGTCGGAGCGGACGCACATCATTACCGAGGCACGCTCCGCGCGATTGCGTCTCGCTCGTCTCGAGGCGGCGGCCGAGCGTCAGGGCCGCGTGCTCGCTGCACTCCGCGACAGTGTGCGTGCGAGCGCGGATAGTGCTCTCGCCAGCGACTCGGAGCGCGACTCGAGCCGGACCGCGCTCGCCAGTGTCCGCGTGCTCGTCGCCGATCTCCGCATGCGGCTCGACGATTTACAACATCAGGTCGACTCGCTCACGAACTACTCGCACGCGCTGCACGACGAGAACGAGCGCCTAACGGCGGTGATCGCCGCCGATGCCGCCCGCGACAGCACCGTCTACTACGTCGTCGGCACACGCAAGCAGCTCCTCGACTGGCACCTCGCACGCGAGGCCGGCGGCGTGCCGGTGACCGGCTGGGGACGCATTCTTCAACCGACCGAGATCAGCGACAGCACGCATTTCACGGTGACGCACATGCGCAATCGCGTGATCAAGCTCGAGGAAGGGCGCGAATATCAGCTGCTGTCGCCTCAGAGCACTTCGGCGTTGGAGACGCGTGTGAGCTCTGATGGAACGTTCCGCGGCAGTCTTCACATACGAGAGCCGGAGTCGTTCTGGCGCGGCAGTAAATGGTTGGTCGTGGTGATTCGATAGATTTCACAACGGGCGAGAGGGGCGAGCCGAGAAAGGCACAGCCCTTCTCGGTCAAATCGCCTTGAACAACTCGAACGGCTGCTGACACCCTCGACAGTACATGATCGCCTTGCACGCCGTCGAGCCGAACTCGCTTCGCATCTCCGTGTCCTTCGACCCGCAGTACGGGCAGAGCACGCGCTCAGCCGCGGGCGCACGCGTAAGCCTAACGAGTGAATCGGCAACGGCCCGGCCGGGCGGAGCAATGCCGTAGGCCGCGAGCTTCTGCTTCGCCGCCGCGCTCATCCATTCGGTCGTCCACGCGGGTGCATAGACCGTCTCGAGACGGACCGGAGATAGTCCTCGCGTCTCGAGGGCGGCGGTGATGTCCGCTTCGATGACGCGCATCGCCGGGCAGCCGGAATATGTCGGCGTAATCGTCACGGTCACGGCGGCTCCATCGACGACGACGTCGCGTACGATGCCGAGCTCGACGACGCTCAACACCGGAACCTCGGGATCTTTCACCTCGTCGAGGATGGCGAAGACGTCGTCGCGCGTGAGCGGTGCGCTCACCATGACGCTCCCGGGTGCGAGCGCGCGACGATTTGCATCTCGGCGAGCATGTGGCCGAGGTGTTCCGTGTGTCTCCCCTCGCGGCCGCCGCGCTGCATGTACACGCCTTCGGGAATCGTTAGGCCGCCGCGCGTAAGGACGTCGCGCACCGTCGATTGCCAGGCCTGCTCGAGCGTCGACGGATCGACGCCAAGCCCCTCAGCCGATGCCGAGCGATCGACGTCGTCCGCCAGGAAGAGCTCACCCGTGTAGCGCCACAGATCGTCGACCGCGCGCTGCGAACGCGTGTGACTCTCGTCGGTACCTCCGCCGAGCTTCACGACCCAGTCGGCGCTGTGGCGCACATGGTATCGCGATTCCTTCACGGCCTTGGCGGCGATGCCGGCGAGGTCTCGATTGGTGCTGGCCTGGAGCGCTTCCGCCTGAAGCAGGGCGAAGACGCTGAAAAGAAGCTGCCTAACGGTTGTGACCGCGAAGTCGCCCTTGGGCAGCTCGAGGAGCAGCGCGTTGCGATAGTCCACGGCGTCGCGATGGTACGCGAGCGCGTCGGCGTCGCGTTCCTTTCCTTCCGCCGTGCCGGCGATCCCAAGCAGCATCGTCGCCTGACCGATGAGATCGAGCGCGATGTTGGCGAGCGCAATGTCCTCTTCGAGGATCGGCGCGTGACCGCACCACTCCGAGAGCCGGTGCCCAAGCACGAGCCGGTCGTCGCCGAGTCGCAGGAGATAGTCGAATGAGGCGTTACTCATCGCGTGATCGATGCGCTGCCGCGTTTCATGCGTTTCTCACACCTTCACGCCACGCGGGACTTTGTAAAACTGTGGATGACGATACGGTTTGTCGTTGCCCGGGTCGAAGAACGGACCCATGTCTTCCGGAGTCGACGCGGTGATCTGTCCTGACCGAACGACCCAGATGCTCACCGCCTCGCCGCGGCGGGCGTACACGTCACGCGCATTCTGCAACGCCGACTCGGCGTCGACGGCGTGAACGCTCCCGGCATGTTCGTGCGGATCGCCGCCCGGCGGTTGGACGAAGACCTCCCACAAGGGCCATTGGCTGTCACGCGGCTCCGCGCCGTCGATGCGCGATCCCTGCGTCGTGCGTTCGTTTGCCATCGTCTCGGGATGAGCGGCGCCGTTAGGCAGCTTCCGATGCCGAATTGGTTCGCGCCTGTTTCGCGGCATACGCCGCCGCGGCGACCCGGACCCACTCGCCGTCGGCGTGAGCGTCGCGGCGCGCCGCGAGTCGCTCCCGGTTGCAAGGCCCATTGCCTTTCACGACACGCCAGAACTCGTCCCAGTCGATGGGACCAATCCTCCAATCCTGAGTCGCTTCGTCATAGGCCAACTGCGGATCCGGAATGACCAGCTCGATCGCTTTGGCCTGAGCAATCGTCAAGTTGATGAAACGCTGGCGCAGTTCGTCGTTGCTTTTGCGCTTGACGCCCCATCTCATCAGCTCGTCGCTGTTTGACGACTGACTATCGTGCGGACCGAACATCATGAGCGACGGCCACCACCATCGATCGAGCGCATCCTGCGCCATGCGCCGTTGCTCCGGCGTGCCGGCAGCAAGGATGGCCATGATCTCGTAGCCCTGACGCTTGTGGAAATTCTCCTCTTTGCAGATGCGGACCATGGCGCGGGCGTACGGTCCATACGAGGCCTTGGCGAGCATCGTTTGATTGACGATCGCGGCGCCGTCGACGAGCCAGCCGA
>DATEGN010000473.1:0-5835 GCA_035280125.1 Gemmatimonadaceae bacterium
AAGTCTTCGTCTTTGAGCGCCGCCCCATTGTTGCCACGCCCACCGCGACGCTGCTTTTTGTAAGTAGAGACTGAGGTCCGCTTGATGTAGCCGGAGTGTGAGATCGTCACGACCATCTCCTCTTCGGCGATCAGGTCCTCGATCGTGAACTCGCCTTCGTCGCTCGTGATCTCGCTGCGGCGCTCGTCTTCGTACTTGTCGGCGATGGCCTTCAGCTCCTGCTTCATCAGCGTCATCCGCTTCGGCTTCGACTCGAGCAGCGCGCGGAGATCCTTGATCGTCGCCTGAACTTCTTTCAGCTCCTCTTCCAGTTTTTCGATTTCGAGCCCGGTGAGCTTGGCGAGGCGCATGTTGAGAATCGCCTCGGCCTGGCGTTCGGACAGCTTGAAGCGCTTCTGGAGCCGATCGCTCGCCGTCGGCGTGTCCTTCGCCTTGCGAATGATCTGCACGACCTCGTCGATGTTGTCGACGGCGATCTTGAGGCCTTCCAGGATGTGCTCGCGCTCGAGCGCCTTCTCCAGCTCGTACTGCGCGCGCCGAACGATCACCTCGTGCCGGTGCGTGATGAAGTGCTCCAGCATCTCGCGGAGCGGCATCACCTTCGGCACGAGCTGCTTCGTCGTTGGATCGGGAACGAGCGCGAGCATGATCACGCCGAACGTCGACTGCATCGAGGTGTGCTTGTACAGCTGATTGAGCACCACGCGTGGAATCGCGTCGCGCTTCAGCTCGATCACGATGCGCGTCTCGTCCGTCGACTCGTGGCGTAGATCCGAGATCCCCTCGAGCTTCTTTTCCCGCACGAGCTCGGCGATCGCTTTCACCAGGTTCTCGCGGTTGACCTGATACGGAACCTCGGTGACGACGATCTGCGACTTGTTGCCTCGCTCGTGTTCCTCGATCACCGCGCGCGCCCGCATAACGATTCGGCCGCGGCCCGTCTCCTGGTAGTCCTTGATGCCCTGACGGCCGTAGATGTATGCGCCAGTAGGAAAGTCAGGACCTTTGACGATCTTCCTGAGGTCGGCCACCGTGGCTTCCGGATTGTCGATCAGATGCAGCACGGCGTCGACCACTTCGCGCAGGTTGTGCGGGGGAATGTTCGTCGCCATGCCGACCGCGATGCCTGACGAGCCATTGATGAGCAGATTCGGAAAGGCGGCCGGAAGGACCTTTGGCTCCTGCAGCCGATCATCGAAGTTCGGCGCGAAATCGACCGTGTTCTTGTCGATGTCCGCCAGCATCTCCATCGCGATTGGCGTTAGGCGCGCCTCCGTGTACCGATAGGCCGCTGCCGCATCGCCGTCCATCGAACCGAAGTTCCCCTGGCCATCGACCAGCGGATAGCGCAGTGAGAAGTCCTGCACCATGCGCACGAGCGCGTCGTACACCGCCGAGTCGCCGTGCGGATGGAAGCGCCCCAGCACGTCTCCGACAACGGTTGCCGACTTCTTGAAGGGCCGATTCGGCACCAGCCCGAGGTCGTTCATCGCGTACAGGATTCGCCGATGGACCGGCTTCAATCCGTCGCGCACATCGGGCAACGCGCGCGACACGATTACGCTCATCGAATAATTGATGAACGACTCTTTGATCTCCTCATCGATGAGACGCGGGAGGATCCGTTCTCGGTTGTTCGGTGCGGTCATTGACGTCCCTGCAAACCAGCCGGAAATAACGGGAAGCGAGCCACAGTGGGCCCGCGGAAGGAAGGCTGAAATTTAGCCCGCTGGTAGGCGCAAATCAATTCGCGCCGCTCGACGTAAGTCGAGATTTATCAGCCCTTTACATGGCGCGACGTGAGCGCGGCGGACTATCTAAGCGTGGCTCTCGGAGTCCGTTGGCAAATTGCCTCGCCGAGCAGCCGCGGCCGCTTCTCGGCGGGCCGCTTCTCGCTCCGCAGTCCGAGCCATTTCGCGCTCCTCTGCCTCGATTTCCGCGTCGTCAGCCGCCTCGGCCGCACGCTCGCGCTCGAGAAGCTCCTCACGCTCACGACGCCAGCGTTCGTACCACTCCCGCGTCACCTCTCCAGCAAGGTCGCGATTGCCCAGCCCGAACGCGAGCGCCATCGCCAATGCGATGGCGCCAAACAAAATCGCGAATGCGGTGGTGACGATGTCAGTGGCGATGCCAAGTTCCTGCAGCGCCATGAATACGGCAAGCAGGATAACGCCGCCGCGTCCGGTGCGCGCCAGTGCGCGCCCGCCGTGCAGTCCACCAGCCGACGCCTGGATCAGTCCCCCGACGAATCCACCGAGCACGATACCAACGAGTATGATGACGATCGCGGCGATGACGCTCGGGATATAACTCACGAGCGTCGACACGACGTTCGCCAGTGATTGCAGGCCTAACGCGTTCGCGGCGAGCAGAATCACCGTGAACATCACGAGCCAGAACACGAGATTCGAGATGACGCGAGTCGGATTGACATGCGTCCCCGAACGCTCGACAGCCTGCGTCACTCCGCCACGCTCGAGCAAATAGTTGAGCCGAATGCGACGCAACAAACGCTCGGTGAGCTTCTCCAATACCTTCGCCAGCAGATAGCCAGCGAAGAGAATGACGAGCGCGCCTAACAAGGGCAGCGCGAGGCCACCGAACACGTCCCTGAAGCTGGACTGCACGCGGTCGCCGAAATTCGACGTATCTGTTGCTTGGGGGAGCTGCACAAAAACCCCTATGAATTCGAGATCGACGCGAGGCTCAGTTTCGAGTGCCCCGCTTCTGATCGAAGATTACACTCCGGCGGCACTCTGGACAGATGAGCCACTCACGCCGTCGTGCATATCCGAGTCCGAAGGATCCTCCGCCAATCGACCGGGCCGTCATCACCGCTCCATCGCGCGGACACTGGGGTGTTTCGCCAGCGCCGACAGCCTGACGAATCGCCGTTTCCTCAGCGGCCGTGTACCGCGCCTTCTCCATCGGTCCCTTATTCCCTGGTTACGAGCTGCTAGCTCTTCGCCCCGATCTCGATCACAACTTTTCCGAACTGTTCCGCTGCCTCGAGCCTTTCGTACGCCGCTCGAGACTCTGACAGTGGGTACGCGCAATCCACCGGCGGGTAGAGCTTACCGGCGCGGAGCTGCTCGATGATAGCATCGAATTCGCGGTCGTTTCCCATCGTCGATCCAAGGATTGACCATTGGTTCCAGAAGAGACGCCGGACATCCGTTTCCACCATCGGGCCGCTCGTGGCCCCACAGGTGACGAGACGGCCATGACGTCCAAGTGCGAGGAGGGATTGCTTCCAGGTTGCCTCACCGACGTCGTCGACAACGACGTCCATTCCGCGTTTTTTCGTTCGATCGCGAATGAGCTTCGCGACGTCCGTCGTTTTGTGATTGATCGTTTCGTCCGCGCCGAGTGCGCGAGCGCGTTCCAGCTTCATGTTACTGCTCGAGGTCACCCAGACACGAGCGCCGAGATACTTAGAGATTTGAAGCGCGGCGATTGCGACCCCGCCCCCGATTCCCCAGATCAGCACCTCGTCGCCGGCCTGGACGCCCGCGCGCGTTGTCACCATTCGCCACGCCGTCAGCGTCGCCAGCGTGAAGGCCGCGGCGACGTCCGGCGGAATCGAGCTCGGTATCGCGCGGACATTCGCCGCAGGCACAACCACATGTTCGGCGATCGTACCGGGAAGGTGCTCACCAAGAATGCCGAAGCGCACGCACAAGGATTGTTCGCCTTCGAGGCAGTATTCACACGTGCGATCGCTGATTCCTGGATTGATCACGACGGTGTCGCCGACCTTCACGTCATGAACGTCGTCGCCAACAGCCTCGATGATTCCAGTCCCGTCAGCCCCGAGAACCCAAGGCGGAGTGATACTGACACCGGGCAGTCCGCGCACGACGAACAGATCGAGATGATTCAGCGCCGCGGCGCGAATGCGTACGCGTACATCGGTCGTTCGCTTCAGCTGCGGCATTGGCAAGTCGTCGCGAACCGCAAGCTGGTCCAGGCCGCCGTGAGCGGAGATTGTCAGGCCTTTCACGAAATGGCCACCGTTATATTCAGGTTCAATCAACAACCATATTAACCTTTCGCCGGCACACGGCTCGATCGTCGGCGCAGCGCTCCTCAGGCGATGACATCAATCAAGGTGCCTCCGCTCGGTGAATCGATTGTCGAAGCAACCGTCTCGCGGTGGATGAAGAAGGAAGGCGATCAGGTGTCCCCAGGTGACACTCTGGTCGAGTTGGAGACGGACAAGATCACCGTCGAAGTTCCCGCGATGAGCCGCGGCGTGCTCACGAAACGAGCACGTGCCGAGGGTGACGTCGTCAAAGTGGACGACGTACTTGGTGAGATCGATGAAAGCGGCGCAGTTCCGGCTTCGAAGCGCGAGCCGGCAACGGCAACTGCGACTGCAAGTGGCGGTGCTCAGCGCTCGGCAGCGTCACCTCCTTCGCCGCCTGCGGCCGCACCAGCGCCCGCACCAGCGCCCGCACCACCGGCGCCGAAGCCAGCGGAGCCCGTGAGGGCCGAGGTGCGCGCGTCGCCGGCGGCCGAGCGACTCGCCGCGCAGCAGAATGTCAATCTCGCCGCCGTAACCGGCACCGGTCGCGGAGGCGTCGTCAGTAAGGCTGACGTGATCGAGCAGGCGCGTGACGGCACGGCATCCGCTCCGCCACGTCCTGCAGCGGCTCCAGCTCCAGCCGGAAGCACGCCGCCCGCGCCGGCTTCTGCACCGGCTCCTCGACCCGCTCCACCACCGGCTGGCGTTCGCGAGACCCGTGAGAAAATGTCGACGCGGCGCAAGCGAATCGCCGAGCATTTGCTCGAGTCGCAACACGCCACCGCGCACCTAACGACCTTCAACGAGATCGACATGAGCGCCGTCGAGGCGCTGCGTACGCGCGTCAAGGAGCGCATCGAAAAGGAGCAGGGCGTCAGGCTCTCGGTGATGCCGTTTTTCGTGAAGGCAGCCTGCCTCGCGCTCAAGGCGTATCCGGTCGTGAACGCGCAGATCGACGGGGATTCGATCGTCTACAAGCATTACGTGAACATGGGCATTGCCGTCGCGTCAGATGCCGGCCTCGTCGTGCCGAGTATCAAGGACGCGGACAGCAAGGGGCTGCTCGACATCGCGCGTGACATCGCCGCGGTCGCGAAGAAGGCACGCGACGGCAAGTTGACGATGGAGGACCTGACCGGCGGCACGTTCACGATCACCAACGGCGGCGTATTTGGCTCACTGATTTCGACGCCGATCCTCAACTATCCGCAAGTCGGCATTCTTGGATTGCACAAGATTCAGGACCGGCCGATGGCAATCGCGGGCAAGGTCGAGATTCGGCCGATGATGTACGTCGCGCTGTCGTACGATCACCGCGTCATCGATGGACAGCAGGCGGTGCTCTATCTGGTTCGGGTGAAGGAGCTGATGGAAGACCCCGCGACGATGCTCGTGGATTAGTTGGTCGTGGTGGAATGACCGACGGGCTTGCGGTCGTCAGCGGTGAGCGTGCGGATATCGAGTGAGTGCGGTTGAGTTGTCGCGATTGCGCCGTACATCCAGGCGATTCAAGTGCGCGAGTGGCCGATGCGAGTGCGCAACCGACCGATGCGCGTGTGAGCTCGATCGACGCTCTTGCGGAGTGCGTGATCCACTCTCCCGGATCGCCGATGCGCCTGCGCGAGCGATCGACATGACTGATGAGGTCACGTGTGCGCACATGAGTTCCAGCGGTACGATGTGCAATTCCAGCGGTACGCATTTCAGTTCCAGCGGTAGGCGTTTGAGTTCCGGCGGCACGCGTGTCAGTTCCGGCGGTACGCGTGTCAGTTCCGGCGGTACGCGTGTCAGTTCCGGCGGTACGCGTT